>JAGCYZ010000079.1 GCA_017960545.1 Bacteroidales bacterium | reverse complement strand
GCCTTGTAGCCCTCATCACGCAACTGCTGTATGGTGATGTCCTTTCCAACCTCCACGCCCGTGCGTATCTCCACGCCAATCTCGCGCATAATGTCAATCTCGGCCTTTATGACATCCTTCTCCAGCTTATATGAAGGGATGCCGTAGCGGAGCATTCCGCCCGGCTCCTCGTCTTTCTCGAATACGGTTGGATAGTAACCCAGGGTGGCCAGATAGTTGGCACAGCTGAGGCCGGCAGGGCCGGCGCCAATGATTGCTATCTTCTCTTTCCAGCGTCCCCTGTTGGATGCCACCACAATCTGGGGCACGAAGCGGTTCTCCGCGTTCAGGTCCTGCTCCGCGATGAATTTCTTGACCGCGTCTATGGCAATGGGCTGGTCAATTGTGCCGCGTGTGCAGGCGTCCTCGCAACGGCGGTTGCAGACGCGTCCGCACACTGCCGGGAACGGATTCTCCCGCTTGATAAGTTCCAGGGCCTCCTTGTACTTGCCTTCGGCAGCCTTCTTGAGATATCCCTGCACGGCGATGTGCGCAGGGCAGGCGGTCTTGCAAGGGGCGGTTCCCGTGGGATAGCAGTTTATGCGGTTCTTGTCGCGGTAATCCTCAGTCCATTTGTGAGGTCCCCATTTTACGGCATCGGGCAGCTCCTGCTTGGGATACTGTATCTCCCCTTCCTTGGTGCAGAGCTTCTGGCCCAGCTTGACGGCTCCGGCGGGGCAATACTCCACGCATCGGCCGCAGGCCACGCAGTTCTTGGCATCCACCTTTGCAACGTAAGCGCTCCTGGACATATTGGGAGTGTTGAACAGCTGGGAGGTACGCAATGCGTTGCAAATCTTCACGTTGCAGTTGCAAATGGCAAAGATCTTCCCTTCGCCGTCCACGTTTGTGATCTGGTGGACATAGCCGTTGTCCTCAGCCCTCTGGAGGATTTCCATAGCCTCGTCGTAGGTGATGGCGCGGCCGCGCTTGGTCTCCACCAGATATTCTGCCATATCGCCCACGCCAAGGCACCAGTCCCTGTGGTCGTCGGCGCAACCTTCGTCCAGTTTCTTGCGTCCGTAACGGCAGGAGCAGATGCCTGCGGCGATATGCCCTTCATAACGCTTCAGCCAATAGGAAATATGCTCTATGTCAATGGATTGGTTCTCCATATTGATGGCTTTCTCCACAGGAATGACGTGCATTCCTATTCCGGAGCCGCCCAGGGGTATCATAGGAGTGATCTTCTCCAGCGGAAGGAAAGTCATCCTCTCAAAGAACATTCCCAGTTCAGGGTGGCGGTCCATCAGTTCCGTGTTCATATTTGAATACTCCGCGGAACCGGGGACGAAAAGGGGCACCCAGTATATGCGGTCTTCCCTGTTGTAGGTGGTTCCGGGAACGGGGCCGTCCTTGGTGTACTTGTCCCCGTAATCGTATTCTATGACACCCAGGTAGGCCAGGGTGTCAAGGAGTTCGTCGAATGATTTGTCGTCAGGAGTGTAGTGCCTTTCTGCATTCCACTGGTGCAGAAGGGCGTAGGTTCTGTGCTCGCGGACCTTGAGCATCTTCTTTGGAAGCATATCCAGAAGCAGGTCCAGTGCCGCCTCGCGGGTCTGTGCGTCCATTTCATCTTCAAAGATGCAGGCGAGGCCCCAGTATTCCGGGGCGTCCGTGGTCATCTTTATCTTGCCGGGAACGCGGTCTGTAACCTTGCGGACGAATTTCAGAAGTTTAGGATTAGGATTCTTGTCGCCCTTGTGCTTGGGGACAAATCTGGTTGACATTTCAGGCATATCTACGGTATTGTTTTAGTTTTTCCAGTTATTGATTTGGGTCAGTATCCACTGGGCGAAGGCTTCCACACCTTCTCCCGTCTTGGCGCAGATGGGTATCACCTCCGCGCCGGGGTTGCGCATCTTTATGTATTCCTTGCATTTGTCAAGGTCGAAATCGAAATAGGGAGCCACGTCCATCTTGTTTATGACCACCACGTCGCAGACAGTGAACATAAGGGGGTACTTGAGCGGTTTGTCGTGGCCTTCCGGGACTGAGAGGATCATAGCGTTGCGGGCGGCTCCGGTGTCGAACTCCGCGGGGCATACCAGGTTGCCAACGTTCTCCAGGATTACCAGGTCCACGTCCTTGAGGTCAAGGCCGTCCAGGCCCTGGCGCGTCATCTCCGCGTCCAGGTGGCACATACCTCCGGTATGCAGCTGAATGGACTGGATGCCGGTGGCTTCCTTTATCTTTACCGCATCCACGTCGCTGTCTATGTCAGCTTCCATCACTGCTATGCGCAGTTTGTCCTTCAGCAGGTTGATTGTCTTTATCAGGGTTGTGGTCTTTCCGCTGCCGGGGGCGGACATCAGGTTCAGGAGATACACTCCCCTTTCTTTCAGTTCCCGCCTGAGGGAATCCGCATCCAGCTCGTTCTGGGCAAAGACACTCTTTTTAATCTCAATTACCCTTACTTTATCCATATTGAAATCAATTCCTTTAAATTGATTTACAATATAAGTATAATTATGGGATTCCCGCTTATTTTTTAACTTAAATGGAACATCTCCTTAATTCAGGAGGCGTGATTCAAGGGAGGGAAAAACAAAAAAGGCCTGTTTTGCCCCCTTTGTGATATGAATTCCAAAAAAAGAGGTTAAATTTACTTGATTAAACAGATAATCTATCTAATCAAATACTTATGAAAACTGTACGATTCCTTTTCCTGGCCCTGCTGGCAGGCGTATGCCTGTTCTCCTGCAAGGCCCCTGTCCAGAAAGTGGACAAATACGCCATTGACTGTTCCCAGATCCGTGGTTTCAACTACACCCCGGCTACCGTAAAGGACCCGCGCCACCACGTTGACACCTGGGTTGCATACGACCCTGCTGAGGCCGAATTCAACCTTGACCTGGCAAAGGGCCTCAACCTGAACATGGCCCGCGTGTTCGTACCTTATCAGTGCTACACCGAGCTTGGCGACGAGCTCGCCCCCAGGCTCCAGGACTTCGCCCACAAGCTCAACGAGCGCGGTATGGGCTTCGTCCCCGTAGTGGGAAGCGGCCGCTGGATGAGAGACACCACCCTGCTCTACCAGGCGGAAGAGTGGGTTGATTTCCTTGTGAACACCCTCAAGGACGAACCCAACCTTATGATGTGGGACCTTATGAACGAGCCTGACCTTGCAATGTGGATGAAGGACCTGAACTTTGAGAACTGCAAGATGCTCTACAAGCTCTTCAAGGAGAAAGACCCCGACACTCCCCTCACCATTGGTATGGAAAAGGTATCCTGCACCATAGAGATGGCTGACTACGCAGACATCCTCCAGTTCCACAACTACTCCGAGACCCGCGATATGGTACGCGACACCATTGCCAAGGCCCAGGCCTTTGCCAAGAGCGTAGGCAAGCAGATATTCAACGGAGAGATGGGATGCATCGCCCGTGCAAATCCTTACGACGTAACGCTGGAGGAGCATATGAAGGCCGGAATGGGATGGACCATCTGGGAGCTTATGATTGTACGTGAAGGATGGGGAACCGTCCACGGAGTATTCTACGAGGACGGCACCGTACGCGACCCTGCCATCCCCGCCGCCATTATGGGCTATTTCCGCAACAGGGAGAATCCCAAGCCTTACCTTCCTGACCGCGAGGACAAGATTTCAAGCGTCCTGACAAGGACCGAGCAGTGGAAGAAAGACGGTTCAAAGGACTTCGAGACCGGCATCCACATTGCGGAGGTTGGCGCCAATATGCTGGAGTCCGCAATGCTCGCCCCTATGTTCGAGGCGCCTCTCTGGGAGGTCAACGAGGTACGCAAGAGCCAGGACCTGAACGCCCTCAAGGCCCTGCTTGACAAGCAGTACAACCTCCTCAAGCCTTACAAGAAACAGCAGTAAGCCTTTATGGACCGGCCTGTAAACTCTCCGGAAACAATGATAGCGGTAATCCGCCGATACGGTATATTGCCATTGTTCAAGAGCAGCATACCGGGCTGGTCCGTTGAAGAGAAGACTGCTCCGGGATGCTGGTTCGACACGGAAGGGGTGCTGGGCCCCTGGGACTGGAAGATTGAGGCGGTTCAGCAGGGAGACATAGCCTACGGCCGTTTCATAGGCGGCAAAGCCGCATTTGCCACGGTCGATTGGTACAGGCACCTTATGAACTGGCGCAGGAGCCTTCCCGTTTACCGCATGGCGGTTGGAGGCAGGTATAAGGCTTCGACCAAAAGCGACAGGCTTAACAAGTCAATGGGTCCCGTCATCCTGGACGCCATAAACAAGAATGGAGAGATCAAGGCGGAAGGCATCCACGGCCTCTTCCCCACCGTCAAGAAAAACACCTACGACGCAGTGGTAAGGTACCTGCAGATGGGAACCTGGGTGGTGGTTGGAGACATTGAAAGGGTGTACCGCGGTCCCAACCTCACATACAGCGGCTGGCAGCGCACTTCGCTCACTTCCCCGGACCAGCTGTTCGGCCCTGAGCATCCGGAAGCCTCCGCACCCGCGTGGGCCAGGCTGTTCGAGGCAGAAACCGGCTCCGGCGGCAACAGCACAGACTGCTCTCCGGAAGAATCAAGGCAAAGGATCATATCCCACATCCTGGAAATGGTACCTGAAGCCTCCACTGACATACTGAATAAAATAATCTGACAATATGGAAAATAAAGAAATCGCTTACAAAGGAATGGTGCTGAACGGCTTCATAGCGCTGCTGTTCACCATTGCCATCTTTGCTGCAACCATCTACTGCTTCATAAGGGCCAACACCAACCCCATAATGCCGCTGTTCGGCATCCTGTTTATGTTACTTTTCATCCTTTGCACAAAGGGATTCATCAAGCAGGAGCCAAACGAAGCCAAGGTGCTTGTGTTCTTTGGCAAATACAGCGGCACGTTCACCCGCACCGGCTTCTTCTGGGTCAACCCTTTCCTGAGCAAGAAAAGCGTCAGCCTTCGAGCCAGGAACCTGAACCCGGAGCCCATCAAGGTAAATGACAAGTCCGGAAACCCGGTCCTTATTGGAATGGTCCTGGTTTGGAAACTGGAGAACACCTACAAGGCCCTGTTCGAGATTGACAGCCAGTCTCTGGCCCCCGTGGTGACCAACTCCCGCGGAGGCGTCAGCAGTTCCCTTTCCAACGCATTCGAGAACTTTGTCCGCGTACAGAGCGACGCCGCCCTGCGGCAGGTAGCCGGAAACTATGCCTATGACAATGCCGACTCCGCCGATGAGCTCACCCTTCGCAGCAATGCGGAAGAGATCAACGAGCAGCTTGTCCGCACCCTCAACGAGCGTCTCTCAATGGCCGGAATCCACGTTACCGAGGCAAGGATCAATTACCTTGCATACGCCCCGGAGATTGCCGCGGTGATGCTGCGCCGCCAGCAGGCGGACGCCATTATCGCTGCCCGCGAGAAGATAGTTGACGGAGCAGTAAGCATGGTCAAGATGGCCCTTGACAAGCTCCAGGACCAGGGTGTTGTCACCCTTGACCAGGACAAGAAAGCCGCAATGGTTAGCAACTTGCTGGTTGTACTCTGCGGCGACGAACCGGCACAGCCAGTAGTAAATTCAGGAAACATTTGATATGTCTTTAACCTTACAACTCATTATCCGTCTGCTCGTAGCGGGAGCGCTTGGCGCCCTGATAGGCTACGAGCGCGAACTCCGCGCCAAGGGCGCCGGAGTGAGGACCCACGTACTGGTAGCACTGGGCGCAGCGCTGTTTATGATTATTTCCCAGCACGGATTTGCCGGAGTGGACCGCTTTGACGCAGCCCGCGTGGCGGCCGGAGTGGTAACCGGCATCGGATTCCTTGGTGGAGGTATCATAATGAAGAAGAACCACGTAAGCGGCCTTACCACGGCGGCCGGCTTATGGGTCACTGGTGCCATAGGAATGTCCGTAGGATGCGGAATGTACCTGATGGCAGGCGCCTGCACCTTCCTGGTGCTCTTCTGCCTTGAGGTGCTGAACGCATATTCCATCAAGTTCGGCCAGAGGGAGGTTGCCGTAGTGTTCTCTTCTGAAGATGAGATGGCCCTCCTGAACGCGGTGGAGTCATTGGGAAAACAAGCCGGAAACTTCAACCTTTACAGGGAGGACGGCCTTTACAAGGTGGCCCTGGATATGAGGGTCTCCAAGAAGGAAAGCGCCCTTGAGCTTATGAAGAGGTTGAAAAACATACCCGGAGTTGTGCTTGACAGTATGGAATAGGCTGTCAGCATTCATTGAAGAAGGCGGCCATAGCGTCGCGGATCTCAAAGAACCTGGGCGTGAAGTTGCCTTCTTTATCCAGATGAAGCCGGTGACCGGTTTCTAGACAGGGATGGTGCTGGGACACCATCCCTTTTTCCGTTGCCCTGCGGTGTATGGCAAGGGTTCCGAACATCTTGTCTGAGAACAGTGCCATAAGGAACTGGAACGGCCCGAGCTTGGAGCCGAAGGGATAGCCCTTGTCATAGGGCATAATAGGGTCTTTTACGGACTGGAAAGAGAGGATTGGGGTACTTGCATAGTCAAGCACTTCAAGGCTGTGTACGGAGCCCCAAAAGGCGCCTATCGCCCGGATGCGGGGCTTTCCCGCCCCTGACGGGCGGAAAGCCAGGCTGAGGGCGGTCATCGCGCCGGCGCTGGTGCCTGCGGCAAAGATGCGGTCAGGATCCACATTTAGGTCTTCCCGTCCAAGAAGATACTCAAGCGCGGCATCAGCATCTTCTAACGCGCGCAGTTCCGCATTCTTGAGGGCTTTCCTGAAAGGAAGGAATCCCAGGCGGTAATTGATGGATGCCGCCACGTACCCCAGCGAAGCCAAATGGCGGCACCACGCCGCCTGTCCCGCTTCTTCCTTATTGCCCACATAGAAAGAGCCGCCGTGCATCATTAGCAGCAGCGGCCGCCCGCCCTGATAACCGTCACGGGGCTTGTAAATGTCCATCGTAAGTTCCAGGGGGCGCTTCCTGAAAGATTTGGGGATGAGCCTCAGCACGGTGCCTTTGACGCCTACGGGGGCGCTGGTCCAGTAGCCTCGGGCCCTGGAGTATATGACATCGCGCTCAATGCCCGGCTCAGTCATCGTCGCTCTCTCCCATTATAATGATGAGCCTGTCGCCCTCCAGGAGTTTCATGCTTCCGTGGGGCACAAGGAACTTGTCGTCGCGGCGCACCATCATTACGCGGATGCCGTGAGGGAGGTTGAGGTCGCGGAGGGTCTCTCCCCTCTTGAGGTCTTCCTCAGATACGGTATGGTCTCGGAGCATTCCCATCTCTTCCGGGATGTCCATCCCGAAGGTCTCCGCCTTGGCTTCTTCCTCGTAACTGAGTTTCAGCCACTTGGCCATAGGAGACAGGGTCATTCCCTGCATTACCAGAGACAGCAGGGTTATGAAGAAAACAATGTTGAAGATGTCCGTGCTTCCGTCCAGGCCGGCCACTACGGGGCAAAGGGCGAACAGGATAGGGCCCGCGCCCTTGAGACCCACCCAGGACACGAACAGCTTGGCCTTGGGGGTGATTTTCCTGAAAGGAAGAAGGCACAGGAAAACACTGGCGGGACGCGCCACTATCATCATAAAGGCTCCTATGATGATGGCCGGTAGGGCAATGCTTCCGAATTCCGAAGGCCTGGCAAGGAGGCCCAGCATAAGGAACATCAGCAACTGCATAAGCCAGGTCATTCCCTTAAAGAAACTCAGGATATCTTTCTTGTACGGCAGCTTGGCCCTGTTGCCGATGACTATCGCGCAGACGTACAGGGCAAGGAGGCCGTTTCCATACAGTATGGATGCAAGGCCGTTGGTCAGGAAACCGATACTGAGTATGAGGATGGAATACAACTGCTTGCCCGGCAGCTTGACCCTTTCAAGGAGGACCTTGGAAGCGAAGCCTATGCCCACGCCCACCGCAAATCCAACGGCCAGCTGGAGCAGCAGGGTCCAGAATCCGGTCCATAACATCCCAAAGTGCGCCACCGGACCCATCTGCTTTGTAGAAAGCATCTGGACCAGGAGGATGGTGAGCACGTATGCCATAGGGTCGTTGCTTCCGGATTCAAGCTCCAGCAAGGGACCAAGGTTCTGCCTCAGGTGCATTTTCTTGCCCCTGAGCACGGAGAACACCGATGCGGAATCCGTAGAAGACATCACCGCCGCCAGGAGGAAGCAGCTCAAAAATGATGAGCCCAGGACCCCGATGTAACTGCCGGCCAGGTAATATATGAACATTCCCGTCATTGCGGCTGTCAGGAAAACGCCCAGGGTGGAGAGCAGTACGCCCTGTTTCATCACGGGCTTGGTCTCCGCCAGCGAGGTTTCCAGTCCTCCTGCGAACAGGATAATGGTCATTGCAAAATGGCCTATGGACTCCGCCAGTTCAAAGTCTTCGAACTCCAGGCCCAGGCCGTCCTCCCCCGCCAGCATTCCCAGAAGCAGGAACAGGAGCAAGGTAGGTGTGCCTATGCGCGTACCCAGCTTGGTGATCAGGATAGCCGCGAACACAAGCAGCGAGGCCAGCAACAGCAGGTTGTCGGACAGCAGGTTGACTGAAAAGATTGAAAGGGGGAACGTCATCAGGCTTCTATTTCGAACAGGTTCAGGAATCCGGTCATCATAAATACCGTGCGGATATCGTCGTTGATGCTCTTGACCACAACCTTTCCGCCCTTGACCGCGGCAGCCTTGCGCAGGGCAAGGAATATCCTGAGTCCGGAACTGGAAATGTAGTTGAGCTGAGAGCAGTCAAGCACAATGGTCCTGTCCGCCTTTTCCTGAAGCGGAAGGAGTTTCTCGCTCAATTCCTGGGCAGCGGCCGTATCCAGCCTGCCAATGAGTTCAACCGTAATGACGGCTTTGTTATCCGTAATCTTTGCTTCCATATCTCAAATGTTTTTAATCATAGTAAGTATGTTGCGCCCGTTTTTCCTGGCATAGCGGACGTCGTCCATTATCTTGCGTACAAGGTGTATCCCCAGGCCACCTATCTGCCTGTCTTCCAGGCTCTTGGTGGTATCCACCTCCGGAGCTTCCGTGGGATTGAACGGTTTTCCGCTGTCGGAAACATTGAACACTATCGAGTTCTCCTTGAGGACGGCTTCTATGTCAATCTCGCCTTCAGTATCCTTGGGATAGGCATATAACATAACATTGGTCACAGCCTCTTCCAACGCCAGGTTCAGGTTCATTGCAAGGGACTTGCCAAGATGCCTCTCTTCCGCAATTGCAAGTATGAATTCTGCCAGAAGCGGTATCTGCTGGATATCGTTGCGGAGCACCAGGTTCCTCCTGGTTTCGGAGGACTTGTCCGCTCCCAGGTATTGGATTATAAGCATTGTGAGGTCGTCGCTGCGCTCGGCGGTGCCAACGAAATCCTCTATGCCGGCAAGTATGCGTTCCTGGTTCTCCTTGACTCCAAGGGCTGGATCCAGGGTCTCTATTGTCCTGCGCTCGCCAAACTGCTCGCGGGAGGCGTTCTCCGCTTCCGTTATGCCATCGGTGTAGAGGAATATGCTGCTTCCTGCAGGAAGGTAGCAGTCCTCTTCCACGTACTGCATCTCGGGCATAACTCCCAGCGGAAGGTTGGGAAGCACCTTGAGCCGCTCCACACTCTCCGAAAGCAGGATTGGAGCATTGTGTCCGGCATTGCAGAAGTGCAGGTGGCCGCTGTATAGGTTGAGCACTCCGCAGAAGAAGGTCACGAACATATTGCTGTCGTTCATCTCAGCCATACTCTCGTTTATTGAGGAAACTATGCGCTGGGGGCTTTTCTCGTGAGCCGATACGGTTCGGAAGAGGCTTCTGGTAACCGCCATCACAAGGGCGGCGGGAACGCCTTTTCCGCTGACATCTCCAATGCAGAAATAGAGCTTGTCATTGCGGATGAAGAAATCGTACAGGTCTCCACCCACTTCCCTTGCTGGCACTATGGTGGCGGAAAGATCCACGTCCTTCCTTTCAGGGAACGGAGGGAACTGCTTGGGAACCATTGACATCTGGATTCCGCGGGCGATGCGCAGTTCATTGTCCATCTTGTCCTTCTTGGAGCGGACGCTTTCAAGCTTGCTCTGGTCCTTGACGGACTTGAAGGCTATCATTCCCAGGAGTATAAGGCCCATAAGCTGCAGGAAGCCAAGCATCATGGAAAGCCTGTTCACGGTCCTGAATATCTCGCTCCTGGGTATGACTACGGACATATTCCAGCCGGTGCTTTCAATGGGCATCGAATAATTGACAGTGCCATTGTCAACACGCTCCGCAGGCGGGCTTACTATCATCTGTCCTCCCGCGCTCTCAAGCTTGCTGTAGGTGTCAGGATAAAGCTGCAAGTCGCGAAGCAGGTCTGCCAGCCATTCAAGGGTGAGGTCCGCGGAAATCACGCCCACCAGGTTTCCTTCCTGGTCCTTCACCGGACTTGCGAAAGAGACTACGGTGGTGCGTGCCGCGCTCTCGTCAAAATATGGTTCACTCCAGTAGTTCTCGCCTGTTACGGCCGGATACTCGTACCAGTCCAGCTTGAAATAATCGTGTGTGGTGGAACCCAGCACCATATCTTCGTATTCGTTCCCCCTTCGAGTAACCACAGGCTCAAACCAGTAACCTTTCTCCGGGTAATAGTCCGGGATGAAGCCCACTGCGGCGCCGGCAAGGACGGGATTTGTGTCCAGTACGTTCCGGAGCAGGGTCTGGAGGGTGTCGGGATTGTTCAGGTTCATCTGGACCATCCAGGCGGTGTTCATCACGGCGGTCTCTACGGGACGCGTGACGTTCTCTATCCTGAGCTGGGTGATGGTGAGTTCCCGCTGGGCCCGACGCTCCGCCTCCATAAGGAGGCCCCTGCGGGCGTAATAGCTCTGGATGACGCTGGTGGCGGCGAGCATTATGGCGGCCACCAGGATCATCATTATACCCTGGAGGGATGCCATCCGCTTAATTGTGTCCTGAACCTTTGCCATAGCTATAAAATAGTCTGTTCCAATACTTTACGATATCTTGGGAATGTACAGCCCGCATCCCTCTCAATGATCAGGGTCTTAAGGGCGGCGTATGGCCTTATCTCATCCTCGATCCCTTTCAAGGGAACGTCTTCCCCAAAATACTCCTTTGCAAAAGCATCCCAGAATGAGGATGCGGTTTTACAGTCCATATGGAAGACCTGTGAGGTGAACTCCTCTTCCCCCAGCTTGCAGGTAAGGTAAACCATTCCAAGGTCAAAGAACGGATGCCCGTAACAGAAGTCTCCAAGGTCAATGAAGTACCTTTTGTCTTCGGTGAAGATGGCGTTCCCAAACTGAAGGTCTCCGTGGATGGCAGTATCTGCATCGGGAGCATTTTCAATGAAAGAGGCTATTTTGTCTTTCTGTGCCTTGGTGAAAAAGGCATTGAGGGACAGCATTTCAAGATAGCGGTCCTTGACGTTTGCGAATTCCGCCGTATCAATCTTTGTGGAGTGGAGTCCCTTGCACATCCGGGCGAATTCCGCCGCATATTCCATAACTTTATGGGGATTGTTCCCAACCGCGCTGGCAAAGGACACCTTTCCCTTTATCCTCTTGAAAAGGATGCCGTAACGGCCGTCATCCGTAACCACGTACTCCCCCGGTTCCGGAACGGGAATACCTGCCTTGAATACCTTGCGGGAAAGGAGCATCTCATCCAGCGGCTGCTGTATCCTGCCCGGGAAGTACAACTTGAGAAGAACGGAAGGATCGCTCTTCTTGAAATAGCTTTCCCCGTTCGCTCCGCCCCCGCTCAGGACGTAATCTCCCAGATTGATCTCCTTGGCCTGCATCCTTATATCCCAAAAACTTCTTCTATCAGATAAACGAATTCCCTGTATGCCGGCGTCACCTCCAGGTCCTTGAGGGCGTGAGCCAGGCCGCGGTAGTGCCACTCGTGCTCTGACTTTTCCGTTACGTGGAACAGTTTCCAGAGGCCGTCCCCTATCAGGGCGTAATCCCTTGCGATGGCCCTCATATTGGAGAGTTTGTCGCCTAGGGCCACTATCTTCGCTTCCATTGGCGCCGCCGAAAGCCTTTCGATGGCTTCCTGCTTGCGCCTGTGCCAGCTCTCGTGCTCGCTTTCCCCATCGTTGTACACATCGCTCTCGGCCTCCACTATCCCGGCTATCCTGTCACCGAACTCCAGGCGGAGGTCCTCTACGGTCACCGGCGTGTCCTCCACAGTATCGTGAAGCATAGCCGCCGCCAGCAGCTCCTGGTCCGGGGTGATGGTGGCCACAATCTCTACGGCTTCCATCAGATGGATTATATATGGGAAGCCCTTTCCCCTGCGTTCCGTCCCGGAATGGGCTTTGACCGCAAACGTGACCGCGTGGTCAAAGAGGCTTGTATCCAATGCTTGGTTTGTCATAAACTATTGATTCATAAATGGTAAGCTGGAGGCCTGCTCCAGAAGCATATCCGCAATGGTCCCATTTGACTCTGACTGTCCGTTAATCAGGTCGAACAGATATTTGAGGCCCACGCGGCCGCCGCCCTTCTTAAGTACGTACGCAATGCAAAGGTCCTGGGGGCCGAGTGAAGAGGCAATGATGTCCAGGTCCGTAAGGCCTATCTGGTAACAGGCAATCTGGAAAGCCGCTTCTGAATAATCTTTCACTATATCGGCTATATCTCCCAGGCTCTGGCATCCCAGACCCTTGAACACCGCCAGATACTGGGACAAAGGCACATCCTGGATCTCCGCCTGGTTCATCTTGGCTATGCGCTTGTTCAGGGCTTCGAAAGGCTTGAGTTCAAGGTAACTCCTGAAACTGTCTCCGTCCAGGGGAACGTCGGCAAGGTTGCCGGATGCCACCAGCGACTGGACCCTGCGCCTGTAATCCGCCAGTTCCACGTGAATCTTGCTGAACTCCTCGTCAACCAGTTCCAGCAGGCCTGCCATCCGGCTCATAGAGCGCAGGTAGCGTGAAGGGATTTCCACTCCGCTCTTGTAGCCCGTATCGTGGTCCATATTGGCCCACGCGTGCTGCAGGAGCGTACGCATCTGCACTTCAAAACGGTATGGGAAAGAAGGCGTGGAGCAGATGTAATGCAGGGACAGATAGCCAAAACTGTCTATCTCCAACAGCTTGCGCTTGTCAACGGAGTTCTCCCAATCCACGGTAAAAAGGCGCTCCACCAGGGACGCCACCCTGTCCACGTCATCTACGTAATACGTTATCACCCTGATGCCCAGGATGTCAGTGATGTCGGCAAGGGAACTGTACTTGTAGCCCTTCAGGCGAAGCTTGCCCTCCAGTGATTCATACGCCTTCACGCGGGATTCCACCGCAGCCACGTGCAGCCCCGCCCTCTCGAACGCGGCCGTCAGTTCCTGCTTGAGGATCCGCTCCTGATCGTGAAACAACGGCAGTTTCTCCTTGTACTCCTTGAGTATCGGGTTATCGGAAATATCCATCTCTTTTAACTAATTATCAACAAATTTATGAATTTTTCCGCATTGCACGAAATTACTTATATTTGTGTATTACAGAAATGCACAGCACTATGATTATTCTTGGCAGTTTCACTCTGAATCAGGTATTATCCTATGTCGCAGCCGTAATCATCCCCATCCTTGCTTTCTTGTGGGCTGTATTCAAGGACAGCTATACAATCATAAGCAAGAAAACAGAAGCAAAGGCCAAACTGAAGGAGAACGACATCCTCTCAGAAGATAACAAGCCCACCAGAATACCGTTTTTCGGCAATTCCGTTTTCAAGCGCCTAAGGATGCAGATGGCTGTCAAGAAGGCTGATGAGATAGCCCAGAAAATGATAGCCGACCAGTACAACCCTACTTTGATCCTTGGAATTGGCCGGGGCGGCGCCATCTTTGGTTCACTCATTTCATACCATCTTCATCATACACCAATGATAGCCATCGACAGATACTATGATTATCAGGAAAAGCGGCTGGTATATCCCCTGTATGATTTTGACATTCCCAACTTCCTCAAACGCAGCATACTGCTGGTGGCAGGGGAAATACATACTTCAGGAACCATGGAAAGGTTCCGCAAGCATCTTCTTGAGAAAGGAGCAAAGGATATCAAGACCTGTGTATTCTACAAACAGAACACCTGCCCTATTGATGTAGATTACGTGGGCCTAGCCGGAGAAGAAAGGATCCTTATGCCCTGGCAGGATGCAGATTCTATAAGGGACAGCCTCAACAGTTCAGAGCAGAAGCGCCTGTTGGCGGAGCGTCAGAAATACAACCCTAGCCTTACCATATATCTTGTCAGGCACGCAGAGACGGATTTAAATGCAGCCGATCGTTTCATAGGCCGCACGGAAGTTGGCCTTAGCGCCAAAGGCGCAGCTGACGCCCAGGCCCTGGGGCAGCATTTCAAGGTCCTTGGTAAAATAGACCATATATACTCCAGCCCTTCGGGCCGATGCCTGCAAACCGCAAAATGCATTGCTGACGCCGTCAACATTCAAGATATTGACAAGCAATACGAATTGAGAGAGATGGATTACGGGGACTGGGAGGGAGTAGAAAGGAAAGAAATCAGAAAGAACAACAGACAGCTGTACGACAAGTATAAGAAGGATCCGTTCAACAATTATCCCGTGGGCGGCGAGTCGCCTTCGTCCGTCAAAGAGAGGATGAAGAACTTCTGGGCCTTGAAAGTCCTGGAGAGGAATCCTCAGAGCGGACAGATTGTAATTGTAACGCACAAGACGGCAGGACGCATCCTCCTGAACAACATCATAGAAGGAAAGAATACTTCATTTCACGAAAAAGAATTCGACAACGCCTCAGTCACAAAAATAATCATCGAGTCCGGTGAGGCCCGTATCGATTATGAGAATGACACCTCCTTCCTGCCGTTCCAACCCACAAAAATCTCCGTCCGGTAATTATAGTTTTTGGGTGTGGCGCTACAGCAGGTGGGCGTCTTTGGCTTTGGAGATGAGTTCGGGGGTGTTTGCAGCGTCGAATTTTGCCAGCAGTTTCTTGCGGTACCACTTGATGGTCTCAGGACTCAGGCACACTTTGTCCGCAATCTGCGGACCTGTGAGGCCGTCGGCAATAAGGTTGAGGATCTGTTTTTCCCTGTCGGACAGGCTTGGCCCTCCGGCGGGTACGGCAATCTCCTCCAGGGTTTCCTCAAGGACTTCCCCCACTTCCCTGTTATCCTGACGGGATTTGCGGAGCTTGCGGGCAAGGAGGATAAAGCCTGCCAGAAGCAGAAGGGCAACGGCAAGGATGCAGGAGATCCATACCAGCTGGCGGCGCTGGGCCTTGAGGGCGTTCTCCATAATGCCGAGGGTCTCCAGCCTGGCGCGGAATTCCTGGTCTTCGTGAAGGGAGAAATACTTGTCAGCCTCCTCCAGGCAGCGCAGGCCCTTGCGGGTCTTTCCCTGAGTGAAGTAAACCAGCCCGAGGCCTTTGAGTGGCGATGCAATCCACAGGGAATCCCCCGCTGTACGGCCGTATTCCAGGGCCTTCTCATAGCATTCGCGGGCCTTGTCATAATCCCCTTGGTCATACCAGGTTTCGCCCATATTATAGTGGAGGACGGCGTTGCTCTCGTTCCAGCCGTACTTATCGAAAATCTCTCCCGCCTTGGCGTAATACTCGAAAGCCTTGTCCAGGTCTCCCATCATATTGTACAGGTTGCCAAGGGTGCCGTACATTGAGGAATAACCGTCGTCTATCTTGACCTGGTCATATCCGTCCGGATCCGTCGGCGACGTTGCTCCCGACGCCATTTTCCCGAGAGCCTCAAGGGCTATGTTGTAATAGAAGGCTGCACTGTCATATTGCTCTTTGGCCCAGAACTGCTGTCCTATAATCTTGGCCGCGTCCTTGATGGAACTCTGCCAGCCCTTGGAAGTGGCAATGTCCAGCATCTTGCGGGCGTAGAACTCGCTTTTCACCCCGTTCACCTGAAGGTAACCCTGCATCAGGCCGTGGTAATCGTTGACCAGGCCTTGGAGCTCGCTGTCTGACGCAGCCGCAATGCCCTGAGGAGTCCATCGCGCCACCGCAGTTTCAAGGGAGTCGACATTTCTTCCCCTATGGTCCGAGTACTGGGCGGACGCGCGGGGACAGGAAAGCGCGGCAAAAAGGGCTGCCAAAGAAATCAGAGCAAAGCGTTTCATATTGTAAAGATACTTGTATTCTCCAAATGCCGTACTATGGAGTAGGCATTTCCACCCCATAGGGTGGTGTTTATGGAGTGGAAGTTGATGAACTTTACAATGATTGAATACAAATCTATACACTAAATATGAAAAAGATTCTTTTGCTCGTTTCGAGCTTTATGCTGCTGTGCGGAAGCGCCAGCGCCCAGGGTATCCTCAGGAACCTTGGAGAAAGGGCCAAGCAGGCCGTAGAGAACGCCGTTGGCGAGAAGGTGGAAAATGCCATCAACAATGCCGTCAACAAAGCGACGGGTAATAAGGACAACAACAAGTCCGGAAATAATTCTGCAAGCGATGACGCCGTTGGAGAAGAAAGTGCAAACGAGGTTGTAGATTTTGCTGAAATCCAGGCCAAGAGCGACTTCCAGCGTGGCGCCAACGTCTTCTTCAATGATGACGTGACAGGAGAGAAACTTGGCGAGTTCCCTTCTAAATGGGATCTTCTCAATGGTAGTGAAGTTGAGGTAGTCAACATTGCAGGCAAGAAAGCAATCAAGATGGAAGACTCCAGGATACAGCCTTTGATGGAAGAGAAAGAGTATCTGCCAGAAGATTTCACCATTGAATTTGACGTATTGGCCCAGCCGGCAGAAGAAGGTTCAGGCTGGGACGGTACACTTGACTTGTTCTTGGATGGTGAAAATGGAAAAAGAGTCTTCGACATCCGTATGAGCCCGGAATACCATCCCTCCTTTGGCGGCGGATACAGCGGCATAGGCTGGGGTTGGGGAGCTGAGAATCCTAACGGCAACAAAATGGAGGGAGAACCCGGCAGGCAGACCATCAACAGGTATTTGAAAAAGAACGAGTGGAACCATATAGCAATCTCCTTCAACAAGCGCGCGTTCAAGATGTACCTGAACTATGAACGAATCGTGAACATTCCTAATATGATCCAGCCTCGTTCTTGGCAGATTGAAGGATCATCAGGCAGCGACAAGGGTATCTTCGTTACCAATTTGGTAATGGCCAAGGGAGCCGTCGAACTGTATGAGCGTAACGCCACGGACTATTCCTCAGCAGTTGAAAAAGCTATAGTAGAAACCGGCAAGTTCGTGACCAACAACATCCTGTTCGATACCGGAAAGGCCACCCTCCTGCCACAGTCAATGGAGGAGATCCAGAAGGTTGCGGAGTATA
This sequence comes from Bacteroidales bacterium, assembly GCA_017960545.1. GTDB lineage: Bacteria > Bacteroidota > Bacteroidia > Bacteroidales > UBA932 > Cryptobacteroides. Next base: position 4,661 of record JAGCYZ010000079.1, on the reverse strand, counting down.
TGAAGAAGAACCCCACAGCCCGCTTCGAGGTACAGGGCCACACAGACAACCAGGGTTCAGACGCAGTGAACGATCCTCTTAGCCAGCAGCGCGCAGAGGCCGTCGTTGCCGCCCTTGAAAAGGAAGGCGTCGATCCTTTCAACCTCCGCGCAGTGGGCAAGGGAAGCCACGAGCCTGTAGCCGACAACGGCACCGATGCAGGCCGCGCGCAGAACCGCCGCGTAGAGTTCATAAAAAGATAATGACTTCTTGCACAGTCTTTGCAATCGGAGCTTCTTTGGAAGTTCCGATTATTTTATATCTTTGTCACCTCAATTGAAACTTTTTTATTCACAATAGAATGGACAAACTCAACAAACCCGCAATCCTGGTCGTTGACATGCTCAATGACTTTGTGACAGGCTCTCTTGCCTGCGACCGCGGCAAGGCTATCGTCCCTGCTACCGCACGCCTTCTTGACGCAGCCCGTGAAAAGGGCGTTCCCGTTGTTTTCTGCAATGACTGCCACCTTCCCGGAATAGACCGTGAGCTCATCATCTGGGGAGACCACGCCATAAAGGGCACCCCCGGTGCCGAGGTTATTCCTGAGCTTAAACTCTGCGACAAGGATTACGTTGTTCCCAAACGCCGTTACAGCGGTTTCTTCCAGACTGACCTGGACATTCTCCTCAAGGAGCTCGGTGTCAAGACCGTGATCATCACCGGCCTCCACACCCATATGTGCTGCCGCCACACTTCTGCCGACGCCTTCTGCCTCGGATACGACGTTGTGGTTGCTAAAGAAGCCACCGATTCCTTCACCGAGGAAGACTACCTGGGCGGCCTCGCTTACCTGAAGATGTGCTACGGCGCTGACGCTTACTCAAACGACGAACTTATCGCTGCATTCTAGATCAAGAGAACGACATAATAAAAAAAATGACCTCCCGGGGTCATTTTTTTTGTTTGCGTCGGTCGTGAAATTCCGCCACGGCGGTGAAGAAGGCGTCGCCGCTGGAGTTGAGCGCGGTCTCCACGGAATCCTGGACTACGCTTATTACAAAGCCCACGGCAACCGCCTGCATTGCAATGTCCTGCGGGATGCCGTAGAGGGAGCAGGCCATTGGGACCAGCAGGAGCGAGCCGCCGGCCACGCCGGATGCGCCGCAGGCGCCAAGCGTGGCCAGCACGCTGAGCAGCAGCGCGCTTCCAAAGCTGACGTCCATACCAAGCGTGTTGGCCACGGCCAGCGTAAGCACGGTGATTGTCACCGCGGCACCGTCCATATTGATTGTGGATCCCAGGGGGATGCTCACGGAATAGAACTCTTCGTCAAGGCCCAGTTTCTGGCAGAGGGCCATGTTCATTGGGATATTCGCCGCTGACGAGCGGGTGAAAAAAGCGCTTAATCCACTCTCCTTTAGGCATTGCCACAGCAACGGATAGGGATTCTTCCTAAGGAAGATGAGTGCAAGCAACGGATTGACTATCAGGGATGTGACAAGCATACATCCCACAAGCAGGAGCAGCAGCCTTCCATAGTCTGAGAATATCTCCAGGCCACCTTCGGAAACTGAAGTGAAAACAAGTCCCAGGATTCCGAACGGGGCGAACTGGATGATCCACTTGACCGCCAGGGAAACCACATCCGAGAGTTCTCCCATAAAGGTTATCACAGTCTTGCTGTGGGTGATCCTTATGGCAACTCCAATAATAACCGACCAGAACAGTATGCCCATATAGTTGGCCGTGGTGAGGGACAGGACCGGATTGGACACCATATTGTTGAGCAGTCCGGAAAAGATATCCGCCAGGCCGCCGGGAAGTTCTCCCGCCTCTCCCCCTTTGAGGTCTATAGTCACAGGGAAAAGGAAACTGCCGGAAACAGCAACCAGCGCCGCCACGAAAGTGGTGAGCAGATAAAGCGTTATGACAGTGCGGAACCTTGGCCCCAGGCCGCCTTTGGCCCTGGCTATGGATGACATCACGAGGACTGCTACCAGCACAGGGGCGACTGCCTTGAGCGCTCCCACGAAAACCTGCCCCAGGATGCCTATTCCGGCCCATTGGGGAACAATGAGGCCCAGGATGGCTCCCAGTACCAGACCGCACAGGATGCGCAGTATAAGGCTGCTCTGAGCCCATTTCTGAAGCAGTTTTCTCATAACAGCTCGTCTTTATATTCGTCTTTGATATCCGGGATCAGGCGCCGCACGGGCTTGAATTCCCAGAAGAACCTGCTGGCTATGACCCTGACTACAGTGTAAGCGGGAATAGCGGCCAGAAGGCCCACTGCGCCGCCTATGCCTCCGGCTATGAGGAGGACGATGAATATTTCAAGGGGATGCGCCTTGATGCTTGTAGAATAGATCACAGGCTGATATATCATACTGTCAACCATCTGGGTGGCAAGCATAACGGCAAACACTATGAGGGCGAAAGCCCAGATGGGAACGTTCAGGCCCACGCCTGCGCCATATTTGAGTATCACGCAAAGCACCACGCCAAGGACTTCTCCAATGAAAGGTCCTACATAAGGGATGACATTGAGGATACCTGCTATGAACGCGATTCCTATCGCAGAATTCACCCCTATCCTTGCTATGAGCCACAATCCCAGGAAGTCCAGGAGCATAACCCCGAACACCTCTATGATTATTCCCACGAAGTACCTTGAAAGGAGACGCTCTATGTCGTGGATGGTCTTGTCAACCTTGTCTTCTACCGTATCCGGCACAAGGGCCCTGACAATGCGGCGGAAAAGGGTTTCGTCCTTGATGAAGAAGAATGAGATGAAGAGGGTTGCAAAGACCCCGATGAAAATGCTTACAAGCGTAGAGGCGAACGAGCCCAGGATTCCGCCAATGGAAGACACGTCGAACACGGAAGAAAGCTTTTCCATAAGCAGTTCCGTGGCATCGAAGTCAGGTCCAACCTTGGGGAATATGCTTATGACCCACTCGTTCACATTCTCAAGGATGGTGCGCTGGGAGATGGCCCCGGTGGCGTTCATAAGCGAGGCGTCCCTCACAATGCCCGCCGTGATAGGGATTATCTGTTTGACCACGAACAGGAGGCAGGCGAAAATGATTGCCAGGGACAACAGTGTAAGCAGCGCGTCAGGCGCCGACTTCCCTTTTATGGTAACCTTCTTGAGCAGCCTCTTGAGGGGCTGGCCAATGAGGGAAACCACAAAGGCAATAACTATGTAAACCAGGATTTTCCTGAGGAACCAGCATAAAGCCAGCATTATGGCCAAGCCGCCTAAACGTATTATGTGCCGGGCTAGGGTATCTACGCTTCTTTCATTTTCCATAATGCAAATATAGTCATTTGCATTATCTTACAGCAGAACTTTGTATATCTCTGCTTGGAAATTGCAACCCTGCTGTTGGGAATGTCTTCCTTTTCTGCCAGGATCCTGACCGCATCCGGGCAGGACGCGAGCAGTTTGAAATCCATTGTGGCACAGCAATACCACCCTGCGCGCATCAGGACATCCATACCGCATACGGTAAGCGGGCCCCTGTCTTTTGGAAGCGCTTCGTACATTGCAAGCATATTCTGGGCGGACGCCCGCCTGCTCCTTACAAGTTTGCCGCAAGTAAGCGCACCGGTGCGCCTGCGCCTGTAATGGTAAAGCGGTTCCCAGACGTGGACGCATTTTTGGGCATTGTACAGCAACTGGCTCTGGAAAACGATGTCTTCGTGATAAGAACGCACAGGGACAAAGAGGCTGTCAAGGTCATACAGCGACCTGCGGAGCAGCTTGTTCCACATATATGCCCTGATCCTGCTGTTGTGCATTGCCTTGATGGCTTCGTGGCCTTCCGGCGGTGAGAAGGTTGCCTCGCGGCAGACCTTATGAGGCTTGTTGGGGTACTCCTTGTAGAAGTCACAGTAAACCATATCGGCATCCGTCTCCAATGCCCTTTGGGCAAGTGTAGAGATATAGTCCGGTTCCACCCAGTCGTCAGAATCCACGTGGATTATGTAGTCTCCCGTCGCTTGCCGCAAACCCGCCATCCTGGCCTGAGGCAGGCCTTTGTTCTCCTCCCGGACAATCTTTGTGCTGTCCTTGCGTTCAGGATATGCCTCCAGGACTTCCTGGATTATGGCTATGGACCTGTCCGGACTTCCGTCATCCACAAAAATGAATTCCATATCTTCCCAGGTCTGGGAAAAGAGGGATTGGGCGCACTGACGGATGTACTGTTCCACGTTGTAGACGGGAACTATAACGGATACTTTCATAGTTAGGATATGGTCACGACTAATAGATGCCGTCAACCATAGGAATCGTTGCAAGGGAAGGCTGAGAAAATACAGAACTTATGGCAGAAGTCTCCTTCCTTGTGCAGTATTTGAAAGTTGTGCTCTTTGGCCCTGAGAATGAATTCCACTTGACCTTGAGGTCCACTGTCTTGCCGTTTGTGTCCGGGAGTCCTGACAGCCTGAATGCCACAAGGGCGTCGTTCTGATGGAGAGCGGCGTCTCCCTTTGCATCGTGATAGAAAGTCACGCAATATGGATTGTCAGGTTCCGGGGTATAGACCATATTTACATAATGGGTGGCCATTCCGCCCCACATTGTCCTGAAACAGAGGTTCATATAACCGTCCTCCGCCAAGGTAACCCAGTCATTCACAATCTCTACCGGATCCTGGCCGTATTCCTCAGCG
>JAGCYZ010000078.1 GCA_017960545.1 Bacteroidales bacterium | reverse complement strand
TGGTAAAGAATTAGCGAGAAAGGGCCTGCAGAGTGACATCTGCACGGATTTTATCTATGATCGCGCATACCACTTCGTATGCGCGACTTTCTTTTGTGAAGACGGCCGGCGCCGTGAAGCTCACGCGTCCCTGACGCTTGAGCTTGAAGGCCGTGGCCTTCTTCTTGTCGTTTGCGGGATTGTAAACCGCAATGGAGTGGCCGCCGAACATCGTGACAATCTTCATACAGGGGACGTCGGTCTCTCCGTCTCCAAAATAGATCATATGGGTGAAGGGGATACGCTTCTTGTCCTCGGCAATGCTGGAATTGACCACCTTGGCGTCCTGGGCGCTGAAAATGCCCTTGTTTATCTTGAACAGGAACTGGGTCTTGGCGGTGTAGTCGACGGCGATTCCGGGCCACTGGGCGTCTCCGTTTTCGTCATATATGAAGGTCCCGGCGAATATGTGCTTGAACTCCCGGGCAATGCTGCTGCCCTCGATTATCTCCTTAAGGCCCGAGGAATTGATGTAGTGCTCTATGCGCACGCCGTGCTCGCGTCCGTATTCATTGACCAGGGAGAACCACTCCTTGACGCCATCGAACAGCTCAATGTCACGTCCGAAGGATTTGAAACTGTCCTTGCGCAGGCGGATGCCGTTCTTGTGGGCTTCGTCGAACATAAGTTTCATATATGCCAGCACGTTGGATGCATCCTGTCCCTTTGCTATGCTGTCGCTCAGGGCCCAGAACTCAGACGGGGTCTTCCCTACCGCCTGGATGAAACCGAATTCCTGCATATTGCCGGGAGAAAGAGTCCCGTCAAAATCGTAAATAAGAGCTACTATGGGTTTTCTAGTCATATTATTTCGCCACACATTTGAGCAGTTCGCCCCAAATATCGGCATTTTTCGCCACATTCCGCAAAAAAGAGTTGGGGACGCGCGCAATAGAGGGTAAATTTGCGCAACTTTTTACAAAACATTATGGAACATTATTTCAGTATACTTGAACAGACTATCAAGAGAGATTGGGACAGGCCCGCCCTCTGCAACTACAAAGGCGAGACAATTTCCTACGGCAAGATGGCTGAGAACATTGAGAAATTCCACCTTTTCTTCCAGGAGGCTGGAATCAAGAAAGGACAGAAGATTGCCCTCAGCGCAAAGAACACCGCCCGCTGGGCCAACACTTTCCTTGCCATCAACACCTATGAGGCAGTTGTAGTTCCTATCCTCAGCGACTTCACCCCCGAGGCCATAGGCCACCTTACAGACCACTCAGAAGCACGCATCCTTTTCACCGACAAGGAGATCTGGGAAAAGATTGACAAGGCTGCAATGCCTAATGTCATTGCCGTAGTGGACAACTCTGACTACACGCTCCTTTTCGCCGCAAATGACACCGTAAAGGCCGCTTTTGACAACATAGACGCAAATTTCAACAAGAAGTTCCCTATGGGATTCAGCAGGGACAACGTCTGCTATCCCAAGGACAACGCCAAGGACCTCAGCATAATCAACTACACTTCCGGAACCACCAGCGCTCCCAAGGGAGTTATGCTCCGCTACGAAGGCTTCACCGCAATGGTTGACTACGCATACCGCCACATTTATGTGGATGACGAGGACGATATAGTTTCAATGCTCCCTATGGGACACATCTACGGTCTCGCATTCGAGTTCGTTTACCCCCTGTGCTACGGATGCACCATCCACTACCTTGGCAAGACCCCTTCCCCCACCCTGCTTCTCAAGGCAATGAAGGACGTGAAGCCTTATATGGTCTGCACCGTTCCCCTGGTAATGGAGAAGGTTTACAAGTCAAGCATCAAGCCCGTCATCAGCAAGTGGTATATGAAGATTCTCCTTGCCCTTCCTGGAATTGGAAAGGTCATATACAGGAAGATCGGCCAGAAACTGGAGGAAGCCTTCGGCGGAAAGGTACGCAACTTCATTATGGGCGGCGCAGCACTCAATCCTGAGGTCGAGAAGGTATTCCGCAAGATTGGAATCCGCTATACCGTAGGTTACGGTATGACCGAAGCCTCCCCGCTCCTTGCTTACGCTGACGCATCCATCTACGCACCCGGCTCCTGCGGCCAGGCAGTGGATTGCGCAGAGGTGAAGATCGATTCCGAAGACCCTGAGCACATCGCCGGAGAAATCCTTGCAAAGGGACTCAACATATGCAGCGGATACTTCAACAACCCCGAGGCCAGCGCCAACGCATTCACCGAGGACGGATATCTCCGTACCGGAGACCTTGGAATTATGGACAAGGACCGCAACATCTTCATCAAGGGACGCTGCAAGACCATGATCCTCTCCGCCAATGGACAGAACATCTATCCGGAGGAACTCGAGGCCGTGATCAACAACCAGAACTACGTGGCCGAGTCCGTAGTAGTGGACCGCGCAGGCGCGCTCATCGCCCTTGTTTATCTGGATGCTGACGCCATCAAGAAGGACAAGCTTGACCAGGAGGCCGTTTCCGACATCCCCGAGCAGATCCGCCACAACGTAAACCGCGTATTCCCCAAGTACAGCCAGATCTCAAAGGTGGAAGTGGTTCTCGCTCCGTTCGAGAAGACTCCTAAGATGAGCATCAAGCGCTTTATGTACAAATAGTCATTATGACTGACAATATGGCATAAATCCCACTATTGGAATATATTTTGACCAGTCTCCTTTTAGAGAAAAACGAAATCTAAAAGGAGACATTTTATATTATGGCAAGTACTCAAACCAAGGGAAAGATTGGCGTAACCACTGAGAACATCTTTCCTGTAATCAAGCAATTCCTCTATTCTGACAAGGACATTTTCATCAGGGAAATAGTCGCGAATGCCGTTGACGCCACGCAGAAAATCAAGGCGCTGGCATCCAGCGGAGACTTCAAGGGAGACCTTGGGAACACTGACATCCGCATAGAGCTGGACGAAGACAAGAAAGTACTCAAGGTACGCGACAGCGGCGTTGGAATGACGGAAGAAGAGGTTGACAGATTCATCAACCAGATTGCATTCTCCTCCGCCGGGGAATTCCTGGAGAAATACAAGGACCAGATTGGCAGCATCATAGGCCACTTCGGACTGGGATTCTACTCCGCATTCATGGTTTCCAAGAAGGTTACCATAGACACGCTTTCCTGGAAGGAAGGCGCCACTGCGGTGAAGTGGAGCTGCGACGGGTCCCCTGAGTACAAGATGGGCGAAAGCACCAAGAAAACCCGCGGCACAGTAATAACAATGTACCTGGATGACGACTGCGCGGAATACGCCAGCCGCACCAAGATTCAGGACCTGCTTTACAAGTACTGCAAGTTCATGCCGGTCAAGATCATCTTTGGAAAGGAACAGGAGTGGAAGGACGGCAAGTACGTTGACACCGACAAGGACAACGTCATCAACAACATAGAGCCTATATGGACCAAGGCACCCGCAGACCTCAAGGAAGAGGACTATATGAAGTTCTACCGCGACCTGTATCCTACCGAGGAAGACCCTATGTTCTACATCCACCTGAACGTTGACTATCCTTTCAACCTCACAGGCGTGCTGTACTTCCCCAAGATCAAGGAGAGGATGGCCATAGACAAGCACAAGATACAGCTTTACTGCAACCAGATGTTCGTCACGGACCACGTGGACAACATTGTGCCGGACTTCCTCACACTGCTTCACGGTGTCATCGACTCCCCTGACATTCCCCTTAACGTCAGCCGCAGTTACCTGCAGAGCGACAGGAACGTGAAGATGATCTCCACCTACATCACCCGCAAGGTGGCGGACAGGCTGGAGGAGATCTTCAAGGAGCAGAGGGCCCAGCTGGAAGAGAAATGGGACAACATCAAGCTGTTCATAGAGTACGGAATGCTCTCTGACGAGAAGTTCGGCGAGAGAGGCGTCAAGTTCGCCCTCCTCAAGAACACTGAAGGAAAATACTTCAGCATTGACGAGTACAAGAACGCCGTGGCACCCACCCAGACGGACAAGGACAAGAAGGTTGTATTCCTGTACGCCACCAACCTGCAGGAGCAGTATTCCCGCATAGAGCAGGCAAAGAACCTGGGATACGACGTGCTTCTTCTGGACTGCGAGCTGGATTCACACTTCGTGAACCTGCTGGAGCAGAAGATAGAGGACTGCCGCTTCTGCCGCGTGGATTCCGACAATGCGGAGAACCTCATCCCCAAGCAGGAAGAGGTCAAGCCGGAAATGAGCGAGGAGGACAAGAAAACCCTTGACGAACTGCTCAAGTCTGTGCTCCCCGCCGGTAACGACTACTTTGTAGAGGCCCGAAACCTTGGAGAGCAGGCAGCCCCTGTCACTATCACCCAGAGCGAGTTTATGCGCCGTTTCAGGGAAATGAGCGCGCTTAGCGGTGGTATGAATTACTACAGGGAGATGCCCGAGTCTTACAACATAATAGTCAATATGCAGAATCCTGTCATAGCCAGGATATGGGCCGACAGGGAGAACAACGGCACCCTTCTCAAGCAGGTTGCAGACCTGGCCCTGCTGGAAAACGGAATGCTCAAGGGCAAGGACCTGGCTGATTTCATAGCCCGAAGCCGCGAGTTGCTTAAATAGTTGTTTACAACTATGTTTATAACTAATGGCCGCGCATTAAAGATGCGCGGCTGTTTTATACTTATCTTTAGAGTATGAAACAAAGCGGCTCAACCCAACCTATCTATGATGCCCGCCAGCTTGGCGCAGGCAAAATGACACTTCTTGGCTTCCAGCACTTGTTCGCAATGTTCGGGGCCACCATCCTCGTTCCTGTTATCACAGGCCTCTCCGTATCTGCAACTCTTCTTTTCGCCGGCCTTGGAACCCTGATCTTCCATCTGTGTTCCAAATTCAAGGTTCCTGCATTCCTTGGATCTTCCTTCGCTTTCCTGGGAGGATACGCCGCCGTTTCCCAGATGGGAATGGACAGCTACGGACTGACTCTCCAGCAGGCTCTTCCCTACGCCTGCATAGGAGTCTTCTGCGCAGGACTCGTGTACTTTATCCTTGCAGGACTCTTCGCTGCATTCGGAGCCAAGAAAGTTATGAAATTCTTCCCTCCTGTAGTGACAGGCCCCATCATCATCGCAATCGGTCTCACCCTTTCCGGCTCTGCAATCCAGAATTGCGCCCAGAACTGGTGGATCGCCCTCCTGGCCGTTGCAATCATCGTAGTCTGCAACATCTGGGGCAAGGGAATGATCAAGATTGTGCCTATCCTTCTTGGAGTGCTGGGTTCTTACATCGTAGCCGCCTGCTTCGGCCTCGCTGACTTCTCCGGCGTCAAGGAAGCCGCCTGGGTAGGCCTGCCGTTCCAGTGGGGCAACACTGCGTTTGCAGTGTTCAAGAACCCCAACTGGGGCCTCATCGTGGCTGCCATCATTGCAATCGTTCCAATCTCCCTGGCCACAATGGTTGAGCACATCGGCGATATGTGCGCCATTTCCTCTACTGTGGGTATCAACTACCTTGAGGATCCGGGCCTTCACAGGACCCTTATGGGAGACGGACTTGCAACGGCACTCGCCTCCCTGTTCGGCGCTCCTGCCAACACCACCTACGGAGAGAACACCGGCGTGCTCAACATCACAAAGGTATTCGATCCAAGGGTGATCCGCCTTGCGGCCGTTTTCGCAATCGTCCTGAGTTTCTGCCCTAAGTTCGCCGCCCTGATAGGCGCAATGCCGGCAGCTACCATCGGTGGCGTTTCCCTCGTGCTCTACGGTATGATTTCCGCCGTGGGTATCAGGAACCTCATCGAGAACCAGGTTGATTTCACGGAGTCCCGCAACTTGATTATCGCAGCCCTTATCCTGGTTCTTGCAATCGGTATCAAGTACGGGGCAAACGACGCAATCAGCATCGGCTTCACCTCTCTCAGCGGTCTCGCAGTGGCTGCCCTCGCGGGCATCATCCTCAACGCAATCCTTCCTGGCAAGGATTACGATTTTGGAAAGAACGCCACCGGAGACATGTCCGTGAACTTTGGCAGCACAAGGGATCCGGAAAACAAGGCTGACTAGATGAAGTTCAGGCTTGAATCTTCATACAAGCCGGCCGGAGACCAGCCGGAGGCCATTGCACAACTCACCAACGCTCTGGATCAGGGCGTTGGTGATGTTACTTTGCTGGGGGTTACCGGCTCCGGAAAGACCTTCACAATGGCCAACGTGATTGCCAACCTGCAGCGTCCTGCGCTCATCCTGAGCCACAACAAGACGCTTGCTGCCCAGTTGTATGGAGAATTCAAGACCTTCTTCCCAGAAAATGCCGTAGAGTACTTCGTATCTTACTACGATTACTATCAGCCGGAGGCCTACATCCCCTCTACGGACACGTATATAGAGAAGGACCTAAGCATAAACGACCAGATAGAAAAGCTGCGCCTGAGCGCCGCGTCTTCCCTGCTGAGCGGCAGGCGCGACGTGATAGTCATTTCCAGCGTTTCCTGCCTTTACGGCATAGGAAACCCGGAAGACTTCCACGCGCAGACAATCCCCGTGAAACGGGGCGAAAAGCGCAGCCTGACGCGCCTGCTGTACCAGCTGGTGGACGCGCTTTACAACCGCACGGAGGCGGATTTCAAGCGCGGCAGCTTCCGCGTGCACGGGGACACGGTTGACGTGTACCTGAGCGGCGCCGACGATGCCGTGCGCATTGAATTCTTCGGGGACGAAGTGGACTCGCTGAGCATCATCGACCCCGTCACGGGCGCGCACATAGACTCCATAGACCAGATCAACATCTATCCGGCCAACAACTTCGTGACCACCAAGGAGCGCAGCATTGCCGCCGTAAGCCATATCCAGGACGACCTCAAGCGTCAGCTGGACTACTTCAACGAGATTGGCAAGGGGCTGGAGGCCAAGCGCCTTAAACAGAGGGTGGAATATGACCTGGAAATGATAAAGGAGATGGGCTACTGCCCCGGAATAGAGAACTATTCCCGTTACTTTGACGGGCGCGAGCCGGGCCAGAGGCCGTTCTGCCTGCTTGACTATTTCCCCAAGGATTTCATAACCTTCATTGACGAGAGCCACGTAACCCTGCCACAGGTTCACGCTATGTTCGGCGGGGACCATTCACGTAAATCCGTGCTTGTGGAATACGGATTCAGGCTCCCGGCGGCAAGTGACAACAGGCCGCTCACCTTTGAGGAATTCGAGCAGATCACCGGCCAGAAGGTGTATGTGAGCGCCACTCCCGCGGATTATGAACTGGAGAAGTCGGAAGGCCTGGTAGTAGAGCAGATAGTACGTCCCACAGGCCTGCTTGACCCGCCAATTGAAGTGCGCCCCATAGAGAACCAGGTGGATGACCTGCTGGAAGAAATCCTGAAGCGCGCGGAGAACGACCAGCGCGTGCTGGTAACCACCCTCACCAAGCGTATGGCGGAGGAACTGGACGCTTACCTGGCACGCGCCGGCGTCCGCAGCCGCTATATGCATTCGGACATCGACACCACGGAGAGGGTTGAAATCATTGAGGACTTCAAGCGCGGACTCTTTGACGTGCTGGTGGGCGTTAACCTGCTCCGCGAAGGCCTCGACATCCCCACAGTGTCCCTCGTGGCCATCCTGGACGCAGACAAGGAAGGATTCCTGCGCACCACCCGCTCCCTGACCCAGACCGCAGGCAGGGCCGCCAGGAACGTGAATGGCCTTGTGATAATGTATGCCGACACCATAACCAAGTCAATGGACGAGACCATCCGCGAGACCAACCGCCGCAGGGCCAAGCAGATGGAATACAACAAGCTCCACGGCATAACGCCTCAGCAGATAGAGGTGCGCCAGAACGTGCTGGCGAGCGAGCTGGGGCGGGACAACGGGCCTTCCGGCCGCGTGAGCGCCCCCAACTCGTACGACAACCCCCGCTACATCCCAAGCCCCAGCGAGCTTGGCCGCGGCAGCGTATCGGTGGGCCTCGGGCACGATTCCGTGCGCGAGGAAACCAGCGCCTACGTTGACGGCTACATTGCCGCGGACCTGGCCGCCGTGCTCCAGGATCCCGTCATCCGCTCGATGGGCAGGCCCCAGGTGGAAAAGATGGTGGAAGAATCCCGCCGCCTGATGAAAAAGGCGGCCGCGGACCTGGACTTTGCCGCCGCCGCAAAATACCGCGACGAAATGTGGGCCCTCCAGCAATACCTAAAAGTCTGGAAAGACACCTGAAAAAAGCAACAGGGCCGGAGAAATCCGACCCTGTTGCTTTTTTGCCATAAAGGCATATACACTACTAACTGTTTGTCTTTACAACTATTGGATAACTGCTAACTAACATTGTTTCTGGTGCAATTATAGTTATAATTATTCAATATTCCAAATTAAAATTTTATAATTTGCTATATATCAATATCTTAGACTATTTCAATCTGTAATTATTTATCCCATTTTACTTGCAATATAGCCCATTTAGCTCATCTTCAGACAAGTAAACTAAAATCCTAAATGCGTTTTAGTTACAAATTGTAAGTTAAAACATTGTATTTTTTATTATATATTTACATTTGAATCTTAACGCTTATGGAACGCTTGCTTCAAAGAGCCAGGGAGGTCGCCGCCAAGGCGCTTGCCGGTGATGTAAGGGGGAACGGAGCGCCTATGTACGAGCACGCCAGCGCCGTTGCGCGCATTGTGGCGGACGAGATCGGCCTCCCGGAAACCTGCATCGCCGCAGTGTACCTGCACGAAGCCACGCGTTTCCATCCCGAGGTTGACATAAGCGAGTTCCCTGAAGATGTCAAGATCCTGGTGGACGGCCTCAACAAGATTGCCGGAATCCGGCCAAAGGACACGCGCCTGGAGGCGGAGAATTACAAGAAACTTATTGTCCAGTATTCCCGCGACCCTCGCGTGACGGTACTCAAGATAGCGGACCGCCTTGAGGTGATGCGTTCCCTGAGCATATTCACCAAGCAATCCAGGGAAAGGATAATCCTGGAGACCCTTATGCTGTACATCCCCCTCGCCCACCAGCTTGGCCTGTACAACATCAAGCGGGAGATGGAGGACATCTATTTCAATTATGCCGAACCAGAACAATACAAGGAGATAAGCCGCAAGCTCAAGGCCACCGAGAAGGACCGGATAAGGCTCACGGCGGAATTCATCCGCCCCCTGGAGGACAAGCTGCGCAAGGCCGGCATAGAGTACAAGCTCAAGGTGCGCACCAAGGCCGCCTACTCCATCTACAAGAAGATGCAGGTGCAAAAGGTGCCGTTCGAGGGTGTCTATGACGTCTTTGCCATCCGCTTCATCATTGACTGTGACCCGGAGGACCACGCCCTTGAAAAGGAGCTATGCTGGAACGTTTACTCCTACGTGACCGAGGAATACGAGGCCGATACCTCCCGCCTGCGGGACTGGATAACCAACCCCAAGCCCAACGGCTACGAATCCCTTCACATTACCGTAAAGAATGCTGAGGGCGCATATCTGGAGGTCCAGATCCGCACCAAGCGTATGGATGCCGAAGCGGAGAACGGCCAGGCCGCCCACTGGTCCTACAAGGGCATCAAGCACGAGCAGGCAATGGACACCTGGCTCAAGAGCGTCCGCTACAACCTGGAGCACAAGTTTGACACAAAGTCCGAGGACCTGCCGACGCCTCCCAGTTCGGAAGTATTCGTATTCACCCCTACCGGGGAGCTCCGAATCCTTCCCGCGGGAGCCTCAGTGCTGGATTTCGCCTTCAACATACACACCGGGCTGGGCTGCAAATGTACCGGAGGACGCATCAACGGCAAGGCCGTTTCCATAAAGGAGAAACTCCATACCGGAGACGTGGTGGAGATAATGAGCAGCAAGAGCCAGAAGCCCAACGCGGACTGGCTTGGCTACGTTGTCACCGCCAAGGCCCGCAGCAAGATCAAGGTGGAACTGGACGCCGAACTGCGCAGCCAGGCCGCGCAGGGGCGCGAACTGCTGCAAAGGAGGCTCAAGAACTGGAAACTGACCCTTGGGGACGACCAGGTGGCGGATATGATGCACTACCTCAAGTTCTCCTCCGTAATATCCTTTATGGCCGCCATAGGGCGCGGGGAGATTGACGTAAACGACATCAAGACCTACATCCAGAATCCGGACCTTCTGGTGCTCCGCACCAACGAGAAGGAGGAGAAGAAGACAGTCAAGGAAGAGTGGAGCCCCAGCAACGAGATTATGGTGATCAACGCCAAGGGCGTGAAGGGGCTGGAGTACAAGATGGCCGCCTGCTGCAACCCGCAGTACGGAGACGACGTCTTTGGCTTTGTCACCCGCACAGCCGGCATCAAGATCCACAGGAGTGACTGTCCCAACGCCCCAAGGATGAAGGAACTGTATCCTTACCGGATACAAAAGGTAGTATGGCAGGAAAAGTCCGTTCCCGCCACAATCAAGAAAAAGAAATAGGGATTCCCCTACCTGCCCCGCGCGTCAAGCGCGTGCTGGAACGCCCGCGCGTTGCGCAGGTGCTCCGGATATGTTGTTGCAAACAGGTGGGAGCCGTCAAAGTTGGAATTGGCGCAGAAATACAGGTAGTTGCCTTCCGGGTTGAGCACTGCGTCAAGGCAGGCCTTTGTGGGAACGGCAATGGGTCCCGGAGGCAGTCCCGCATACATATAGGTATTGTACCGTGAATCTATCTGCAGATGCTTGTTGAGTATCCTGTTTACCTCATAATTGAGGCAGAAGGCTACGGTGGGGTCCGCCTGCAGTTTCATTCCGCGCTTGAGCCTGTTCAGGTAAACGCCTGCTATCTTGGGCATCTCAGGCTCGTAATTGGTCTCCCCCTTGACTATGGAGGCTATGATTGAGACTTCCTTCTGGTTGAGCCCCTGCGCCCTTGCCTTGGCAAGGCGCTCAGGCGTCCAGAAGGCGTCATACGCCTTCTTCTGGCTTGCCAGGACATCCTTCATATCTGCCGTCCACCACATCTCATAGGTGTCCGGAATGAACAGCGAGAACACATCCTGCGGAGTGAATCCGTATTGGGCAAGCAGGTCCTTGTCAGACAAGGCCTCAATCACGTCAAGGGAGTCTATCATCAGCTGGCTGCTGATCTTGGAGGCCAGCTGGCTTTTCTGGCGCATAGTGCCGGAAAGCACCAGCCTGGCCGGGGTCTGCCAGCAGTTGTTGAGCATTCGCGCAACGTACACGCTGGTATATTCCGGCTTTATCTCATAACGGCCGGGCTGCATATATTCCGCCACCTGCTTGTCCTTGAAGGCGTGATCCAGGCTGTAAGGGCGCTTTACACCGGCCTCGTTGATAATCTGGGCATAGACCTCGTCCACGGTGGAGTCTTCGTGGACATATATCACAGCTTCCCGCATGAAGTTTGGCCTGCGGTTGTCGCTGTACCAGTTCCAGAAATAACCGCCTACTACGACGGCAAAAACCAACAGCGCCAGAAAGACCAGGATTTTCAGAGCACTGGTCTTCTTTGGCGCCTGTTTTTTCTTTCCGGTTTTTTTCTTGGAGGTCATTTCTTAGCCTTAACCTTGCGGAGCAGGATCATATCGCCCTCGCGAAGGACGTGTTTCTTGTCAAATCCGTTGAGCTTTTCAATCTCCTTCTGCTGCACGGCAAAGCGCTGGCAGATATCCCAGAGGTTCTCCCCGTCAGTCTCTACCACATACTTGTCAAGTCCCTTCTTGGACTCTTTCTTCTTTTTCTTGAGGTAAACTACGTCGCCGGGTTTGAGCTCCTGCTCCTTGGAGAGGTCGTTGAACTTGAGCAACTCCTTGAGGAACAGCTTGTTGGACTCACAGATACTCTTGTAGGTCTCCCCTTCCTGGACATAGATGAAGGGAACGTCGTTCTGGGAATAGATGGCACGTGAGAGCGGGAAGGAGAACTTCTCCAGGGCCTTTCCCTCAAGCCTTGACACCGCCTCCAGGCGTGTAGGGGTCTCAGGAAGGTTGCGCTGGTCCCTGCGGCTCAGCTTGTCGTACTGGTCAAGCTTGTAATCCTCTATGAGGCGGATGAGCTTTGCGGGATACTCCGGATCAGTGGCATATCCTGCCTTGCTGAGTCCGTATGCCCAGGAACGGTAGTCCGTTATGTCGTAATCGAAGAGGAAACGGTAACGGTCCCTGAAACGAAGGAAGTCCGAATGGTCTGCGAAAGACTCGTCCGGGGTGTCATAGGCACGGAAGCACTCCCCTTTCTTCTCATCGTCCATAATCATGCTGCGGCCTTTCCAGTCGTGGCACTTGATTCCAAAGTGGTTGTTGCCCCTGACGGCCAGGTCAGACAGGCCGTAGCGGCTCTCAAGCATTCCCTGTGCAAGGGTTATGCTGGCCGGGATGCCGCTGCGCTGCATCTCACTGATGGCAATCTTGTTATAGGTGTCTATATAAGCCTGCTGCGGATTTGTATTTGTCTGGGCATCCGCTGCCAGAAATGCACACGCGCAAAAAGCGAATAACGTAAATAACTTCTTCATATCCCAAAGTTAATAAATCTCAAAGATATCTCCATCATTTGCCGCCACAGTATCGGGGAAAGTTTCCTGACACTCCTTCTGGAACTGCGACAGGTCCCTCACGCGGGATGAGTAGTGCCCTATCACCAGCCGCTCCGCTCCGGCCTCCAGGGCGCAGCGCGCCGCGTCGTCCGTCACGGAATGGTAGCGCGCCACAGCCTTGTCAGCGTGCTCCCGGGTGTAGGTGCATTCGTGATACAGGTACTTCACGCCCTTCACCCAGGTGGAAAGTTCCGGGAACGGCGCCGTGTCGCTGCAATACGCATACGCATAGTTCCCCCTGTATGTAAAGCCGAAGCCGTAGCATTCTATCTTGTGCCTCAGCGGGAACGCGCTCACACTGAGTTCTCCCTCGGCCAGGATTTCCTGCGGCTCCTTGGCGTCCAGCACCACGTGCTCCACCTGATAGGTGTCATCGGCACCGAAGTAGCTCTGGTAGAACTTGAGTATGGGGCCGAAGGAGCGGGGTGCAAAGATCCGCAGGGGCTTTGTGCGGCCGTACATTGACATTGTGGACAGAAGGCCGAAGATTCCCAGGCAGTGGTCCCCGTGGATATGCGACAGGAATATGGCCTCCACCTTCAGGAAAGACAGGTGCAGGCGCCTGAACTGCTGCTGGGTACCCTCGCCGCAGTCTATCAAGAACAAGCGCCCGTGCACGTTCAGTACTTGGGCGCTTGGATTTCTGTCTGCAATGGGCACGGCCGACGCCGTACCCAGTACAGTTAGTATGAAATTACTCACCTTTCTCGAGTTTGTCCTTGAGTGCTGCAAGGGCGTCGATGTCTCCGAGGGTAGTCCTCTCAACATTGGCGTTGATCTTCTTGACAGCCTTCTTGGTGTTGTCCTGCTCGGCTGCTGCAGCCCTCTCCTTAGCCTCTGAGTAAGTCCTGAGGTGTGAGAGGAGGATCCTGCGTGTGCTGCGGCGGAGTTCAACTACCTTGAACGGAAGTTTCTCTCCTACAACTGCCTGCTTGCCATCTTCCTTTACAAGGTCGCGGCTGTAAACGAATCCTTCAGCGTCTGATCCCTCGAAGGTAACGGTAGCTCCCTTATCGGTAGCGGAAGCGATGGTTCCCTCTACTGTAGAACCTACAGGGAAGTTCTTCTCGATCTCGTCCCAAGGGTTGGGGAGAACCTGCTTGTGGCCAAGGCTGAGCTTGTGGCTGGCCTCGTCAAAGTCAAGGATCTGTACGTCGATGGTGTCACCGGGGGCTACAACCTCTGAAGGGTGCTTGATCTTGTTCCAGGAAAGGTCGCTGATGTGAACCAGTCCCTCTACGCCGTCCTCAAGCTCTGCGAACACACCAAAGTTGGTGATGTTGCGTACAACTGCCTTCTGCTGTGAGCCAACAGGATACTTCTCGCGGATGCTCTCCCAAGGATTTGCAGAAAGCTGCTTGAGTCCAAGGGACATCTTGCGGTTCTCGCGGTCAAGGGTAAGGATCTGGGCCTCAACCTCGTCGCCAACCTTGAGGAATTCCTGTGCTGAGTGAAGCCTGGGGCTCCAGGACATCTCAGATACGTGGATGAGTCCCTCTACACCCGGCTCAATCTCTACGAATGCGCCGTAGTCTGCAATGAGGACTACCTTTCCGCGAACCTTGTCGCCTACGCCCAGGTTAGGATCCAGGTTGTCCCAAGGATGAGCGGTAAGCTGCTTGAGTCCAAGGGCGATCCTCTTCTGCTGCTCGTTGAAGTCAAGGACAACGACCTTGATCTTCTCGTCAAGTGTAACAACCTCTTCCGGATGGTTGATCCTTCCCCAAGAGAGGTCTGTGATGTGGATGAGACCGTCCACTCCGCCAAGGTCTACGAATACTCCGTAGTTGGTGATGTTCTTTACTACACCCTCCAGTACCTGGCCCTTCTCCAGCTTGCCGATAAGCTCGGAACGCTTCTGCTCCTGCTCTGCCTCGAGGAGAGCCTTGTGGGAAACAACCACGTTGCGGAACTCCTGGTTGATCTTCACGATCTTGAGGTCGATAGGCTGGTTTACGTAAACGTCATAATCCCTGATGGGCTTG
>JAGCYZ010000077.1 GCA_017960545.1 Bacteroidales bacterium | reverse complement strand
GACGCCCTGGTATATTACGCCATTGTCTCCGCCGTCCTGGGCGAGGAATGGCTCAATAAAGACTGCTTCCGCTTTGGCGTAAGCCGCCTTGGAAACAGCCTGATGTCCGCAATCGAGCAGAAAACGGTGTCATTTTTCTAAAAAATTTCAGTCTTTAGACAGATAATAATACGGCTGGGACGCTCCAGGAGGGCGACTAGCCGTATTAATCGTTTGTTTTTTCCGGTAAACCGATACCTCTCCATACCTTTGTTCCGGAAAAGAAAGACTGAACTATGAAATGCTCAAGATTGTATTTGTTTTTAGGGGCGACCCTGCTGGCGCTCTCCTGCCGCCCGGACGAAATGTCCGGGCCGGGCGGAGGCCGGTATGCCAACCTGGACGCCCTGTCGCACGAACAGATTGTACTTGGAGACCAGCTTGAAGACCCGTATTCACTGGATATAATGCAGCAGTCCCTGGAGAAGCTGTATTCCACCAAGGCAGGAGTTCCAAGGCTGGAAGTCACGGATTACTACGTCCGTTTCCTTCCCGTGAACGACACTCAGTTCAAAGTCCTCAAACTGATGGATGTCAACCTGTTGGACCATCCCCTGGATTATGAGATAATAAGGGAGGGGGACTACTATCACGATCCCTCCATAGCGGAAGGAGATATCACTTGGCAATATGCGGTGGTCCCCAGGGATTTCCAGTTCCCGCAGGATATCCGATATGAGATCCTGGACCGTTGTTTCATTCCTGAAAACACAACTACAAAGGCTTCTGATGTAGATTGGGAGGCCGTTGAACGGGAAGCATACAGGCTTTCCGGGAATGAAAGGATGCTGCTTCCGCGTTCAAAAGCGGGGGAGGAGAGTGACGGCAGGCCCAGGGGTTCCATAGTGATAATAGACGATAAATATAATGGAGGTGAGCCTGTAGGGGTTTCGGGCGTGATGGTATCGGTAAACAGTTTTGTAAAGTTCTCTTCGGCCTATACCGATGCATCCGGCAACTACACCATTCCCAAATCATTTTCCTCTGAAATCCGCTACAGGCTTGTTTTCCAAAACCAGAAAGGGTTCGGGATAGGCGTCAACCTGCTGTTGGTACCGGCATCGGTTTCCACGCTTGGCTCAGGCCCCGCAAGCGGGATAAACGTACTTATAGACAAGGATTCGGAACGCAAACTGTTCAGCAGGTGCGTGGCCAACAATGCCGTGTACGATTACTTCGTGCGCTGCTCGCGGGAAGACGTGACCGTTACCCCGCCGCCCGCAAACCTGCGCCTGTGGCTGTTCCAGAACCTCTCCTCCAGCAGCGCCCCAATGCTTCAGCAGGGAAGTTTCCTGGAAGGGAAACTGGTGGAAGAATACCTGGGAGAGTACAAGGGCATCCTCTCCAGTTTCCTCCCTGACATTACCGTAGGCCTCAAGTATCAGGAAGACTACAGTTCCATCTATAACATGGTGCAGCACGAACTTGCCCATTCCAGCCATTTTGTGAGGGTTGGAACAGCTTATTGGAACAAGTATATAAAACACGTCATAAGCTCGTTCATAACCTCCGGAATGAAGGTTTACGGGGTGGGAACGGAACCTGATGCCGGTTACTGCGAAGTAGGGGAGATGTGGGCTTACTATATGCAGAACGTCCTGTACAGGGAACGCTATGGGAACTATATCTCAGACTTGGGAACGTCGTTCTGGTTCTGCCCCCAGATACTCCTGTATATGGATGACCGAGGGATAACTGACAGCAAGATATTCACCGCCCTCAGATCCACGGTAACGGACCGGGACAAACTGCAGCAGGCCCTTACTGACCTTTATCCGGAGAATAAATATGTGATAGACCAGGCCTTTAACAGATATCTGAATTAAAATGAGACAATTGAAATACTATATAGTGGCAGCCGCTCTCCTCCTGTGCGGAGTCAGCCTCAGGGCCCAGAACATAGCGCTCTCTACCAACGTGGCGGGCTATGCCTTCCTTGGAACTATGAATATGGAGGCGTCGTACGGAGTGGCGCAGCATTGGAGCCTCAATGCGGGAGTCAAGTATAACCCTTTCACTTTCGGGCAGGAAGAGACCCGCGTGCAGGCAAGGCAGCAGACGTATGCCCTGGGGGCCAGGTTCTGGCCCTGGCATATCTACTCCGGGTGGTGGGTTGCCGGAAAGGTGCAGTATCAGGAATATAACGTAGGTACATATAAAACCGAGAATACGTCGGAAGGGGACAGGTATGGCAGCGGGCTTACGGGTGGATATACTTATATGCTCAATCCCCACCTGAATCTGGAGTTCGGTCTTGGAGTATGGGCCGGATATGACAACTATGTCCGCTACGAATGCCCGCGCTGCGGCCGCATTGTAGAGGAAGGGTCCGGATTCTTTGTCCTTCCCAACGATGTGATACTGTCTGTATCCTATGTGTTCTAATGCAATCAGGAATTGTGTCCCGCTAGTCCTTGCCTTGGCTGTGACGCTCCACTCGTGCAGCATAAAGGAGGACAGGGAAGACTGTCCTTGCTGGCTTACACTGCAAGTGCCTTCCCAGGGCGGTTCACATTTGATAGTTAATTGGGTGCTGGAAGCCTCTGATACAGTGCGGGAAGGAATCCTGGATGATGAGGATAACCTTTCCTGTACGGTTGAGGTTCCCAGGGAAAAGATAAGGTTGGTTGCTGTATCCGGGGCGGACGGCCGGTTTGCCGGTGTGCAAGGACTGAAGATAGAGGAAGGAAGACCATATCCGCCGGTATATTATTACCAGTCCGTCCTGGATACACGCTGTGACAGCCTGCGGGACACAATCCGTTTGCATAAGAACCACGCGTATGTCAATATCAGGGACAACAGCCAGTACTCAAGTTTCACCTATTACCTTTGTGGAAACTCCTGCGGCTTTGACATTGACGGAAAGGTGGCCCCGGGACCGTTCCGGTCAAAGGCGGACTTCAATGATAGGGCTTACAGCTGCATAGTACCGCGCCAGGGAGACAACTCCCTGCGCCTGGACGTATATCTTGGCCAGGAACTGATGCGCAGTTTCCCAATAGGGGATATTATAGCCCAAAGCGGCTTTGACTGGACGGCGGAGGATCTGGAGGACATAGACCTGACGCTGGACTATACGGACACCCAGGTTACATTTACGGTAAACGGGTGGACTCACAGGCTAACCTTCTATTATGAATTCTGAAAAGTGTGCTATTATTAAGTTTTTTTGTATATTTGCAGTCCCAGCAGCGCGGGTGGCGAAACGGTAGACGCGCTAGTTTCAGGAGCTAGTGGGGTAACACCTGTGTGAGTTCGAATCTCATCCCGCGCACAAAAAAAAGGCTTTGGATTTTGTCCAAAGCCTTTTTCTATTGTCATCCCCAACCTGATCGGGGATCAGAAACTGATCCTATAACTGATATTTGGCATTATTGGAATGAGGGCCAGTTCCTTCCAGGTTTCATCTTTAGTGTCATAATAGACAGTGAAAGGATTGAAATGGTTTAGGACATTGAATACTCCAAGGCTCAGTTCGTGGTCAAACCGGTCTTTGCGCCACTGGCGCCGGTATCCTATATCCAGACGGATCAGCGCAGGCATCTGATAATTATTGATTGAGGAGAAGTATTCCAGAATAACCTCCTTTCCTTGAGGATCTATTACCGTGTACCGTTCTCCTGCGCCATTGACCCAGTTACCGTCCTGCCAGGTGAAATTCAGGTTGAACGCTTTCCATTGAACTGACAGGTTACTTACCAGGCGCCTGTCAAAAGGTGCGTGGAAAGGTTTACCGTCATTGACTTGAGAGAACCCCTTGCGGGTTGATTTCGAAACCGTGGCGGATGCCTGGACCTGAAGGTCATCCCCTTGATACTGGTACATCATTTCAATTCCCTTGGAGTCCCCTTTACCAAGTTCTACATCACTTTCCCAGGAGGAGATGCCGGAGTTAAAGAAGTTGTGCGCTTCTTTGTAATAGATAATGTTGTTCAGTTCTTTGATGTACGCACCGGCAGAAACCATATGTCTCCCAAAAGAGGCTTCCAAACCGGCATAGCCTTGAAGCATCTGTTCTGCAGGGACTTTTGAAACGGAAGGGACCAGCAAGTCCATGGACCAGCCTATGGGCAGGCCTTCCAAAGTATGGTAGTACTGAGACATTGCATCTGCTGTGGCCTCCAATGCAAGGAATGGCAGGAATTGCCATTTGCCTTTCATGCTGATGTCCACCGAAAACATTGTCTTGTCACTCCTGAAGGCCGTAGGGCGTAGTGTCCATTCCCAGTTCAGTTTTCCGGAATTGTGCAGTGCCTGCAGGTATGCAGTAGCCATAAATGTATGTTTTCTGTTCAAAGGCCCTGCGATATCTCCGGGTCTAAAGAGAGCATAGCGCAGGCGGGCGCCCATCTTCCACTTTCTTCTGCTCTCAGAGTATCTCTCATAATCATTTGAAATAGTGATTTCATCCAATATTGAGCGGAGATAATAGTGGTTGTCAGTCCCATTGTACACATTGGACAGTTCCTGGGAACTGACATAAGAATTGTATGATACTGAAAATATGGATTCCCCCTTTCTCCCCGGTTTATGATATTGGACAGAGCCTATCAGATTTCTCCAGCCCATACCGTTATCAGTACCATCAGGCATATTGAAACCATAAAGGTCCAAAGAACCAAGAATGGAGGCAGTGAGCCATTTCCCGTTCCCAATGTCCCAAAGGAATTTCCCATACAAGTCTCCTACTCCCGCCTTGAAATGATCCAGACTCCCAAGATGTCCGCCCATCATTCCTTTAAGGGCGGAGTACTCCAGTGCCAACGGAGAAATCCTTCCTGATACTAAGTAGGACATATTATCCGATATTGGGCCAGAATGCTGGCCCCCAGCCAGAAAATTATTGATAAACAGGGTTGTACGGCTAGTGTCTGTTGCTGGTCGTTTTGTGGAAATTGCTATATGCGAAGCGGAAAGATT
This sequence comes from Bacteroidales bacterium, assembly GCA_017960545.1. GTDB lineage: Bacteria > Bacteroidota > Bacteroidia > Bacteroidales > UBA932 > Cryptobacteroides. Next base: position 19,882 of record JAGCYZ010000077.1, on the reverse strand, counting down.
CCCCTGATTGCCGCCAAAACCGCCCTTGGCAAAAGAAACGGATTCAATTACATCTGTTGGAACAACCATAGTAAGCCCCAGAATGTGTGAATAGCCATAGACAGGGACACCGTCCAGGGAGATCAGGTTTCCGCCAATATTGCTGCCACGGACAAAAGAGGCTGACATGCCGTCAGCTCCGGAAGACACACCCGGCAAATTCTGGATCCAGCGGATTGGGTCGCCTTCTCCCAATGGCGAAGCGGCAGCCTTAATGGCTCCTGGAGAAGAAAGTATCTCCCCAGGCTGAAAACGCACGCGTCTGACGCCGGTTACAACAGAAGCCTGCAAGGTATCCAGACGTTCTTCCTGGGCGAATGAGGCAAAGCAGGACAACAGGAGAAATATTAACCCGGTTATGAATAAACGCCTTACCATTCAAAATGCTTATAATCACCAAAACGGTTGTTTTTTATCCAAGGAAGATCCTGTACTGTTTTTGCTCCAAAGATACCAATCCCGTGTTCAATGTTGCCGGAAATGTTTTCCCGGAAGAACAAATCGGAGAAAGACTTGTTTGACGCCTGGCGCGCCTCCTCCTTCAGCAGGTCCTTAAGGTATCGGTCATATTCCTCAGAGACCGAAACAAACATCAGATACCCATCTGTTGAAGAAGGCTCTGAAGGAATTGAAGATCCTTGTAAAGACCCTGCAATGGAAAAAAATCCTTCAGGGTCTGCTGCAGTCCTCTGGCTGTTCTCTGATACAGGGGGAATTCGCAGATAGGTATCGTGCAGCGGACACCCGACTACATATTTGTACATTGACTGGCGGTATTCTTTTGGTAAATAATACATATAAGTATCCCTCGTTCCCAATATCACTGTTCCAGGTGTCAATCCTGGTGGGGGTATATACTCGGGTTCCTTGCCATAAATGGATTCAAAAAATGAGTCAGACTGAGGGTTATAAGAATTGTAATATGATTCTCCTGTCAGGTTGAACAAGTCAGAACTCTCCAGACTTGTTGCAATGGTTTGGGCCGGAATAAATCTGCCGGAAGAATAATCATAATTCATTCCGTAAATCCATACGGCCCCATCAGGTAAAGACTTTATCAGAAACTTTACTCCAAGTTCCCAATCAGAATTATTCAGGGTATCAAGGAGACCAAAGCGGCTAACATCATGCAACCTGATTGAATAATCTACAGACAGCCTTTCCGGCATTGTCGTATGGGCGACAATCTGGTCAAAGCCCTCTGCCTCAACGGTCAACATATATGAGTGTCTGGGTCTTGCAGTATATTCAAGCTCCCATAAATTCCCCTCCTGGTGGGAAAAGAAACCTACCAGATTGCCTTCCGTTTCATCTGTCAGGGAAATGACGGCATTTCTCAACTCAGTTGATGCGTTCTCCGTCAAAGACAGGCGCAGGGTTTGTGTCGTTTCCTCAGACAGTATGCACTCCACCACAACGTTGCCTTTCCCCTCCACCCGCAGATCCGTAGCCCGCTCGCAGGCCACAAATGTCAACAAGCATAACAGAAGATATGAGCAAAACTTAAACATATGTAACCATTATCTGGTATAAAGATAGAAAGGCTTTGGATTTTGTCCAAAGCCTTTCTATCTTTTATAAGATAAAACTAGAGGACCTTGAGGTCAAGTGCCTTGAGGTCTTCGTCCCTTGAGGAGCTGCCGTAGAGGATCTTGTAGCTGCCGGGACGGACTGAAAGTTCGTCAATGGAAGCGTCATAGTACTCGAAGGCACCCGGGTCAAGGGTGATCTTTACGTTAGCGCTCTGGCCTGCGGCAATGTTGACGCGCTTGAATCCCTTGAGGGACTTGATAGGAGCGTCAGGATTGTCAAGGCTCTTGACGTAGATCTGAACAACCTCGTCTCCGTCAAGCTTACCGGTGTTCTTTACAGGAACGGTGATGTCTACGCTCTTGCCTGCCTTGATGGAGGCGTTGGAAAGGCTGGCGTCACCATACTCGAAGGTGGTGTAGCTGAGGCCGTATCCAAATGCGTAGAGAGGCTCGCCGCGGAAGTACCTGTAGGTATGTCCTTCCATATTGTAGTCGTGGAAGTCAGGAAGCTGTGAAGTTGACTTGTAGAATGTTACAGGAAGCCTTCCTGCAGGGTTGTAGTCACCAAAGAGGATGTCTGCGACAGCAAGACCGGTAGCCTGTCCGGCATACCAGGCCTGGAGAAGGGCATTGTACTTGGTCTCGACCTCTGCGAATGCGATTGCGCTTCCGGTGCAGTTTACGAATATTACAGGCTTGCCTGTTGCTCCAAGGGCGTCAAGGAGTCCCTTCTGTACGGGAGGGAGCTCGATGCGGGTACGGTCACCTCCGGAGAAGCCCTCGTAAGGAACCATCATCTCCTCACCCTCAAGCTGTGCGGAAAGTCCGCCTACCATAATGATGACATCGGCCTGGGCAGCCTTGGCTGCAACCTGTGCGAACTGTGCAGGATAACGCCTGCAAAGGTCAACTGCCAGGGATGCGGATCCCTCTGCACCCTTGGTGTACTCTATAACTATGTCATAAGTCCTTCCTGCAACAACGGGGAATGACTTCTCAGGGATAACGGCCCTGCGGTTTACGCGCATTCCGGGAACCTCTTCGGCAGAATCTATGGTCCTTCCGTTTACGGTCATCTTGTATCCGCCCACGGTACGTACGGCATAGCTGAGTTCACCTGTGAAGTCTGCCACGAACTTGCCGCTGAGGCGTGTGGAGAAATCGTTTGCGTTGACTCCGTCAGCGAAGCGGTAGTCTCCGTATGTACGCATATTGACTGCGCTGAAGTCTCCTGATGCAACGGCGTTGCCCTGGAAATTGGTGTTGTTGAAGAAATCGGCGTGGAATCCCTTGCCTCCGTTGAGGGCGGGAATCTTGTCGTCGGTCATATACGGATCTGCGAGCTCGCAGCCCTTTTCGTAGATGATCTCTGCTCCGGGAACTTCCTTGCGGATGGCTTCCAGGATGGAGATGGTGTTCTCTGCGGTAGGGGTTCCGTTGTAGTTTCCGTTGTGGATGGAAGCGTTGTCGGCGTTAGGTCCTACGATTGCAATCTTCTTGATGCTCTTTGAAAGAGGGAGGATGCCGTCGTTCTTGAGGAGAACCATAGCCTCGCGGGCTGCCTTGTATGCGAGGGCGGTGTGCTCCGGGCTGCTGATGTCCTTTGCGCCCAGTCCGGCCCAAGGCATATCCTCTTCAGGATCGAAGGTGCCAAGCTCGAAGCGGCCGCGGAGTACGCGTGCAAGGGCTTCGTCAATGGCTGCCTCGCTTATGAGTCCCTGCTCAACGCTCTGGAGGAGAGCCCTGTAGCTGGTACCGCACTCAAGGTCTGTTCCTGAAAGGACGGCGTCTGCACTTGCGGTGATGGCATCGGGATGGGTCTCGTGCTGTCCCCTTGTGTAGAAGTTGTTGATGGCGCCGCAGTCAGAGAGGATGATGTCCTCGTATCCCCACTTCTTGCGGAGGATGTCGGTCAGGAGACGGTCGCTGCCGCAGCAAGGGTCTCCCTCGTAGCGGTTGTACGCGCACATAACTTCCTGTACGTGGGCATCCTTTACAATTGTGCGGAATGCGGGGAGGTAGGTCTCCCAAAGGTCGCGCATTGAAACGGTGGCGTCAAAACGGTGACGCTCGCTCTCAGGACCGCTGTGCACTGCATAGTGCTTTACGCAGGCGTGGGTCTTGAAATACTTGCCGTCGTAGGCCTGCATTGCGCGGACGGTTGCTCCGCCCATTACGCCTGCAAGGTAAGGGTCCTCGCCGCAGGTCTCCTGTCCGCGTCCCCAGCGGGGGTCGCGGAAGATGTTGACGTTAGGGCACCAGAATGAAAGTCCCTGGTTCCAGATGCCTCCTGTGGCCTCTGTCTTGCCAAAGATGTTGTGATCCGTGGTGTTCCAGGTAGCGCGCGCCTCGTCAGATACGGCTGTGTAGATCTCAAGCTGCTGAGGCTCGTCAAAAGTGGCTGCAAGGCCAATTGACTGAGGGAATACGGTTGCACCCGGACGGCAGATGCCGTGGCAGGCCTCGGACCACCAGTTGTATGCCGGTATGCCCAGCCTGTCAACTGAAATGGAGCCGTTCATCATCAAGCCCACTTTCTCTTCCAGGGTCAGCAGGGAGATGAGGTTGTCAACCCTTTTGTCCACTGAGAGCTTGGGGTTCTGGAAAGGATAGTCATATCCCTTGTTACCGTTACAGCCGGCCAGAAGGAGGCAGGCTGCAACAGTAATCATAATTGAAAACTTTTTCATCTTATAGATTCTTAAAATAAGTTTCCACTAGAGGACCTTGAGGTCAAGTGACTGAAGGTCTTCATCCCTTGAAGAGCTTCCGTACAGGATCTTGTAGTTTCCGGGGAATACGGAAAGCTCGTCAATTGAAGCGTCGTAGTATTCGAACGCACCGGGGCCAAGGGTGATCTTCACACTGGAGGTAGCGCCCTTCTCAATGTTCACCTTCTTGAATCCCTTGAGGGACTTGATAGGAGCGTCAGGGTTGTCCAGGCTCTTTACGTAAACCTGTACAACTTCCTCTCCGGCCACGTTTCCGGTATTCTTGACGGGAACGGTGATGGTAACTGACTTGCCGGCCTTGATGGAAGACTTGTTGAGCTTTGCCTTGCCATACTCGAAGGTGGTGTAGCTGAGACCGTAGCCGAATGCATACAGAGGAGTTCCGTGGAAGTACTTGTATGTGCGGCCTTCCATATTGTAATCCATAAAGTCAGGAAGCTGCTCGTCGCCTGTGTAGAATGTGACGGGAAGTTTTCCTGAAGGATTGTAGTCACCGAATACTACGTCAGCGATGGCCTGGGCTCCGCCCTGTCCTCCGTACCAAGCCTGGAGGAGAGCGTCGTACTGGTCCTGAACCGCGCCGAAGCCAATGGCTGAACCTGAGCAGCTGATGAAGATGACAGGCTTGCCTGTAGCGTGCATTGCCTTGAGGAGGCGCTGCTGAACTACAGGGAGGTCCATTGAGGAGCGGTCGCCGCCTTCGCCCTCGAAGCGTGCGGAGATTCCTCCTACGATGACGATTGCGTCAGCATCCTTCACCTGTGCGGCAAGGTCGCTGAACTCCGCAAGCTTGCGCTCGCAGAACTCTGCGCTGAGCATTGCGAAGCTGCCGGTGCCCTGTACGTACTCTATCTTTACGTCGATAGGCTTGCCTGCAACTACGTCAAATGTCTTGGTGGGCATAGAGTTCCTGCCGAATCCGAATCCGCGTCTTGAAGCAGGGGCCTCGCCGGGCCTGGTCTGCTCAACTGTGCGTCCGTTTACGGTGAACTTGAAGGTTCCGTCAGAAGATACGCTGTATGACATAGGGCCTGTGAAGTCAGGGGTGTACTTGCCGGTGATGCGCACTGACATATTCTCCCTGTCAACTCCCTCTGCAAAGCCGTATGCTCCAAAGGTGGAGAAGTTGATCTGCTTGTAATAGCCGCTGGCTACCGGCTTGCCGGCAAAGTTGCGGTTGTTGAAGAACTCTACGAAGAATCCCTGACCGTTGTTGAAATCAGGAATATGGTATGTGGTAGAGTACTCGTCCATAATCTCGCAGGCCTTGGCGGTGAAGATCTCCGCACCCGGAAGAGCGGCCTTGAAGCCGTCAAGGATGGACCTCTGGTGCTCTTCGGTAGGGGTTCCGCCGTAGTTTCCGTTCATCATTGAGACGTCGTCGGCGTTAGGGCCTATGACGGCGAGCTTCTTGATGGCGCTCTTGTTCAGAGGAAGGACTCCGTTGTTCTTGAGAAGAACCAGGGACTCGCGGGCGGCCTGCCTTGCAAGAGCGTCGTTTGCCTCGCTGCTGATCACGTCCTCTCCAAGGTTTGCCCAGGGGTTGGCGTCGGCAGGGTCGAACATACCCAGCTCGAAGCGTCCCAGCAGGGTCCTGCGGAGGTGAACGTCAAGGTCAGCCTCGCTGATGAGACCCTTGTCAAGGGCTTCCTGAAGCGATACGAACGCGTTTCCGCACTCCAGGTCCGTTCCGGACAGGATTGCGTCAACGGAAGCGCTCACTGCGTCAGGATGGGTTCCGTGCTGGTTCCTGTTGAAGAAGTTGTTGATGGCGTCGCAGTCCGTAAGGATGATGTCCTCATATCCCCACTTGTTGCGGAGGATGTCCGTGAGGAGCCTGTCGCTTCCGCAGCAAGGCTCGCCCTCGTAACGGTTGTATGCGCACATCACTTCCTGTACGTGGCCTTCGATCACAAGTGCCTTGAAAGCGGGGAGGTAGGTCTCCCAGAGGTCACGCATCGATACTACTGCATCGAAACTGTGGCGCAGGGGCTCCGGTCCGCTGTGTACGGCATAGTGCTTAGCACAGGCGTGGGTCTTGAAATATTTCTTGTCGTTGCCCTGCATTCCCAGTACGGTCTGTACTCCAAGGACGCTGGAAAGGTAAGGGTCCTCTCCGCAGGTCTCCTGGCCGCGTCCCCAGCGGGGATCACGGAAGATGTTGATGTTAGGGCACCAGAAAGTCAGTTCAGGATTGCCGGGAACATAGTTCGCGCGCAGTCCCACGTTGAAGATGTCGTGGTCTGAACGGTTCCAGTTGGCGCGTGCCTCGTCGGAAACCGTGTCAAACACCTCATAGAATAGCTCAGGATTGAAGGACGATGCCATTCCAACCGGCTGGGGGTAAACGGTGAAACCGCCATAGCGTACGCCGTGGCAGGCCTCGCTCCACCAGTTGTAGGAAGGGACTCCAAGGCGGTCGATGGAGATGGCCTTGTTCATCATAAGTCCCACTTTCTCCTCGGGGGTGAGGAGGGAGATAAGGTTGTCCACCCTTGCCTCGTTGGAGAGCTTGGGGTTCTGGAATGGATACTCGTATTCCGTCTTGTCAGAGCAGGACAGCAGCAACGGCAGCTGGACTGCGATCAGCAATAGAAAACCAAATGCTTTTTTCATAATATGTGAAAATTACTTATTCAGTTTGTTAAAGCGAAACGTTTACAGTCTGGCCGGGTTTGGTGTCAAAGTCATAGTACTTGTCACCCACTCTGACCTTGAGAGGTCCGCCTATCTGGGATTTTACGCTGGCTTTTACGAGCTTTCCACCTTCCCAGTCCATATCCACGATGAAGCCTCCGCGTGCGCGGAAACCCTTCACGCTTCCGGTAGGCCAAGCGTCAGGCAGGGCGGGAAGCATATGGACATAACCGTTCTGGCTCTGGAGAAGCATCTCTGCGATTCCTGCCGTGGCGCCAAAGTTACCATCAATCTGGAACGGCGGATGTGCGTCGAACAGGTTGGGATAGGTCCTTCCCTGCTGCGGCCTCTGGGCCGGGGCAGCTGCCCTTGGCGCGCCGGCACCCGGAGCACCCTGAGGAGCACCCTGTCCCATCCTAGGAGCACCGGCACCCGGAGCACCCTGAGGAGCACCCTGAGGCGCACCCTGTCCCATCCTAGGAGCACCGGCACCCGGAGCACCCTGAGCCATCCTCTGGCCTCCTCCGAATCCCGCTGTAGGATCGATCAGAGTGAACATATTGCTGAGGATGAGGAAAGCGTGGTTTCCGTCAAGCATACGGGCCCAGAAGTTGGTCTTCCATCCAAGGCTCCATCCGGTGGCCTGGTCTCCGCGCTGGATAAGGGTCACCCTTGCGGCGTCGAACAGTTCAGGTGTGCCGGGATTGATCTGGTTGGAAGGATAGAGTCCGTAGAGATGGGAAATGTGCCTGTGCTCGTCCTTGGGATCGTCCATATCCTCAATCCACTCCTGGAGCTGTCCGTACTGGCCCACCTTCATAGGAGGAAGCTTGGCCATTGTCTGGGCGAGGGTCTGCTGGTATGCAGCGTCAATTCCAAGTTCTGCGGCGGCAGTCTTGGCCGCGGTCATAATATCCACTACGATCTGTGTATCCATTGTACAGCCGGCAGTGAGGGGGTTGGCCTTTCCAACTCCACCGTGCTCAGGGCTGACGGAAGGAACAACTACAAGGTAACCGTTGTTGGGGTCAACCTGCATATAGTCCAGGTAGAAGTCTGCCGCTCCCTTGATCACAGGATACCATTCCTTGAGGAAATCCTTGTCCTTGGTAAAGAGATAGTGCTCCCAGAGGTGGGTGGCAAGCCAGGCGCCTCCGTTGGGATACATACCCCAGTCTGCCGCGTCCACAGGTCCGGCAATCCTCCAGAGGTCAGTGTTGTGATGGGCAACCCATCCGCCGCATCCGTACATCTCACGGGCGGTGATGGCTCCGGTCTCGCTCAGGTCCTTGATCATTGAGAACAGAGGCTCCGTGCACTCTGTGAGGCCGCAGACCTCTGCAGGCCAGTAGTTCATCTCTGCGTTGATGTTGATGGTGTACTTGCTGTCCCAAGGGGCCATATGCTCCTGGTTCCATACACCCTGCAGGTTGGCTGCCTGTCCTCCGGGCTGAGAACTGCTTATGAGCAGGTAGCGGCCGTAGTTGAACATAAGCTCAACCATTCCCATATCGTCGCTACCGGTGAAGGAGCTCAGACGGGCCTTTGTGGGGAGGGAAGCGTTGGCACCGGCGGGAAGATCCAGGTCAACCCTGTCGTACTGGTCCTTGTATGCGGCGATACTGCGCTTGAGCAGTTCCTTGTAGGAAAGCTTCTGCGCTGCGGCCAGCCTTTCTGCATTCTTGGCCGATGCGTTCCCGCTTACATCGTGATAGTTCACGAAATTGGTGGCGGCGGAAATGAGAAGCAATGTCTCTGTGGCGTCGCTTACGTCAACCTTGTCCCCGGCTGCGCTTACCGATCCGTTGGAGATCACCCTGATTACGGTCTCTTCCGCAAGCTTGGCGTCAATTCCTTCGTGGGCGTCGCCCTGGACAACGGCCACAAGGTCGTTGCCGGATGCTTTGGCCTCAAACGGAAGGCGGGCGTTGTAAGACAGCGAGAAAGAGCCCTTCTTGTCCTGGGTAAGGCGGACAACCACCACTTTGTCAGGTATTGAAGCGAATGCTGTCCTGGTGTAGTTTACACCGTTGGAGGAATAGGTTGTAGTGTTGACGGCGTTTGAGAGGTCAAGCTGACGGTGATAGTTCTCAGCTTCTCCCACACCTTGGAATTCAATGAACAGGCTTCCTGCGTTGAGGAACCTCATTCCGTGAGGACCTACAACAAAATCCTGGTCAATGATCTTCTTTGCTTCAGCCTCTTTCCCGTCAAAGATCAGTTGCCTGACTTCATCCAGCCTGGCAAGGGAACGGGGGCTGTTGTTGTTGTGGGGGCCGCCGCTCCAGAAGGTCTCCTCGTTGAGCTGGATTTCCTCTTTCTGGACACCTCCGTAGATCATGGCTCCCATATTGGAGTTACCTAAAGGCAATGCCTCCAGCCACACGGTGGCGGGAGCGTCATACCAAAGGACTTCATTAACGCCAGCCTCGCTTTGACTGTTGCAGGAGGCGGCGAAGAAACAGAGTATCGCACCTGTTAATAGGGCAGTTATTCTCTTCATGGCTTAAAATGATTGTGCAGTGGCCGCACACTGCAGCCACTGCACACAAATTTAATAAAAATTATCTCCAAGTCCAAGTCTGCTGGAGCGTACCGTTGTTCCTGAGAATCTCCTGGGTTGCGATAGGAAGCAGATACATTGTATCGTAGAATTTCCTGTCAAGGAGGAGCTCGTCTTCGTAGGTCTTAACGCCTGTAGCCTTGTCAAGGGTGATCTTGATACCGTGGCCGGGACGGTTGAGAACTTCTGAAGCGATCTTCCAACGGCGGAGGTCAAAGTACCTGTGCTCCTCGAATACGAGCTCGATGTGGCGCTCGTTGTAGAGGCGCTGCCTCAGGTTCTCTCCGGTAACGGATGCCGGAAGGCCGGGCATACCCACGCGTGCGCGGATCTTGTTGACGTACTCGCGGCACTCGTCTTCCTTTCCAAGCTCGAAGGCTGCCTCTGCAAAATTGAGGTAGATCTCTCCCAGACGGAAGTGGATCCAAGGCTGCTGGTATTTCTCCTGCCAAGTCATAGGAATGTCATCCGGTGGCATGAACTTCCTCATCTGCTGGTTAGGAACAGGATTGTCGCTACTCTGGTGGTAGTTGTCATATCCCCAGGTGGTTCCATCGGAGGAAACCCACATTTCAAAGAGGTCTCCGTGGAATACGGAACCGTCGTGGATGATACACATATCCATACGGGGATCCCTGTTGGCATAAGGATTCTGAGGATCGTATCCGGAAGCAGGGTTGACGGTTTTCTCGTTGCCGTTCCAGATGAAAGCAGGCTCGCCGTTGATCATATCATAGTCGTCGAGGAGCTCCTTGGAAACGCCTGAACTTCCCCACCATCCGCCATATCCGCCGTACCTACGTCCGATAGTGTTGATAGGATACTGGTGGCTGCTTGTGGAGGTGAAATTCCTTGCCCAGATGATCTCGCTGTTTGCGGATCCGCTGTTCTGGTTGAACAGTTTCTCATAGTCGCTGAAGAGAGAGTACTGGGTATAGGTGTCGATGAACTTCTTTGAAGCGTCATAAGCCTTGTTCCACTTTGACCTGTCGTTTGAAGGGTTGAACAGCGGAGATGCGGCATAGAGGTACATCCTGCTCAAGAGAGCCTGGCAGACAGCCTTGGTGGGATGACCGAAGTTGGAATCGTTGGCAGCGTAATAGTCAGGGAGCATAGGCATTATGGCGGCCAATTCCTGATCTATGTAAGCAACTACCTCATCGAACGGGGTGCTTGAGAAGGTGTTCTCAGAACCAAGTTCGTATGACTGGGTTACCAGAGGAACGTCTCCGTAGCGCTCGATCATATAGAAGTAGATCATAGCCCTGAGGAATCTGGCCTCGGCAACAAGTTTGTCCTTGTCCTGCATTGAAACGTCAGTCTCGGCCATCTGCTCCAGGAAGAAATTGATCCTGCGCATATACTGGTAAGCCTGGTTCCAATAGTTAAGGTTGCATCCGCCGTGCCACTGTGAGGTGGCAAGGTTGCCAACATTGTCCGGATTCAATGTTCCAAGTGCGATAACCGGGGAACTTCCGGAGTTTACGGTAACGATCTCGTCAGTGGTCTTGCACATCATATCGATGCAGAAGCCGTGAGGGATGGCGTTAAAGAGAGCGCTATGGTAAGCCCTGATCAAACTGGGATCAGACCATACGGCAGCATCTGAGATACTGTTAGTCGGTTTGATATCCAAAATCTTGTCACTGCAAGCGGATAACGTTACAAGAGCAAGTATGGTTGCAAATATCTTTTTCATAACTGAAGTGTTTTAGAACTGGATCCTGGCTCCAAGGTTAAATACACGCTGCTGAGGATAGCTGAGGAAGTTGCCGCTGACTTCAGGGTCACACCATTTGATTTCCTTGGCCCAAGTCAGGAGGTTGAATCCGCTTACATAGAATCTGCAAGAGGAGAAACCGATCTTGCTCATGATAGAACGAGGGATGGTGTAACCAAGCTCGGCATTCTTGAGACGTACGAATGATGCGTCATAGAGGAAGAATGTCGTACTGCCCGGCTGGTAGTGGTCAGCCCTAGGCATCTTTCCATTGGGGTTGTCCACCGTCCAGTGGTCCTTCTCCCTGTATACGGATGCGTTGCTGTAATCTGAAACACCAAGTTTTACGAACTCGCCGTCGTAGTTATAGGCTCCGGCCTGTCCCTGGATGAGGAAGCTGAGGTCGAAGTTCTTATAATTGATGCCAAAGTTGATTCCGAATACGTACCTAGGTGTGGAGTCGTAGTCGAAACGGAACTGGTCGTTGGAGTCGATCTTGCCGTCATTGTTGAGGTCGATGATCTTGGGGTCTCCTACGTGAGTCCTGCTGTGGTGAGGATAAGAGTCCAGCTCTTCCTGGGTATGGAAGATACCGTCGGTCTTATAATAGAGGCTTGCTCCGATAGGGTGGCCTGTACGGTTCTGGTACTCCTCTACGTTAGGGGTCTCATCCATATAGATGATGGTGTTCTTAGCGTAAGACAGGTTGCCTGATACGTTGTAGGAAAGATCACCTACGTGGTTGCGGTGGCTCAGGACAATCTCATATCCGTGGTTCTCGATCTTACCGATGTTCTCGTTAGGAAGTGAAGAGAATCCGAAGGTGTTGGGGATTGAGAGGTTCCTGGCGGTAAGAATGTTGTTTCTCTGCTCCTTGAAGATGGTGATCTCAGCGCCTAAGAGTCCGTTCCACAGGGTTGCGTCAACACCGAAGTCGTACTTGGTGCTCCTTTCCCAGGTAATATTGGGGTTGGGCATTGTGCCAGGGGTGATACCTGCAGCAGTGCTGGTTCCAAAGATGTAGTTGCCTCCGAAAGAGTAGTTCTGCATATACTGGAAAGCGGAAACGGCGTCGTTACCGGTCTGGCCAAGGGATGCGCGAAGCTTCAGCTGGTTGATCCAAGGAGCGTTGTCCCTGATGAAAGGCTCCTCTGAGATACGCCATCCGAATGAAGCGGCAGGGAAGAAACCATAACGCTTGTCCTTAGGGAACTTGTATGATCCGTCATACCTGAACACGAGCTCGAGCAGATACTTTGAAGCATATTCGTAGTTGAAACGGCCGAAGTAGTTGTTGCGGGCGGTCTTTGAAGATGATCCGCTGTTATCCTTGTCTTCTGCCGCGGTGCTACCTACGTTGATCTCCTCGATTGCAGTACTGATGAAGTTCTGCCTCCTTGCCATTGCGGAAGAACTTGAGTTGATCTGCTGCTCCTGACCTAACATTGCAGCAACGTGGTGTGAACCGAAGGTCCTGTCGTAGGTGATACGGTAGTTGTACAGGATGTTGGTGCCGTAGTTGTATGTATCGGTAAGGGTAACGGTGCTCTGTCCTGTTCCCTGCTTGTATTCATACTCTCCGGTGTTCACGTTGTACTCGTGATAGTGGTAAGGGATTGACCATACCTTGGACTTTGAGGTAGAAATGTCATAGTTGAATGAAGCGTCTACCCTGAGGCCTTCAACCCAAGGAATCTTGTAGGTTGCGGTGAATGTAGAGTAGATAGGAGACCTCCAGGACTTGTTGTAACCACGGATGTCGTTGAGGAGAGGGCTCTCTCCAAGACGTCCCGGAGCTATAAGTCCGTTAGGATATACGGCGATGAGACGAGGGTCAGCCTGAAGGATGTTCACGAAGTTGTCGTGGGTACTCATATGGCTGTGGGTCTCGTTGGTGATGAGCGCACTGATATTTGCTCCTACGGTGAAGTACTTGTTGAAGTCAACCTCTATGTTAGCCCTGAAGTTGTACTGGTTGTACTCTTCGATCTGGTGATAGAATCCAGGACCCTGGGTCCTTGCTCCAAAGGAGAGGAGGTAGCGTACGTTGGATGTACCGCCTGAAGCCTGGATGCTTGTGCGTGTCTGGAGTGCATACGGGCGGAGGGTCTCTTTTACCCAGTCTGTGTTAGGATAGAGGACGGGGTCTGAGCCGTTGCGGTATTTCTCGATGTCCGAAAGGGCAATTGCAGGAGAGTAGTTTGCAGGCCTTCCTTTCCTGTCCCAGTCACCTTCGTTGTAAACCTCTGAATAGGTGGCTGCATCCAACATCTTAGGAATCTTGGTGGGGCTTGAGAAGGATGTGCTGAAGTCAACTGAGAAGTTGGCCTTTCCTTCCTGTCCCTTCTTTGTGGTAACGAGGATTACACCGTTGGCGGCACGCGCACCGTAGATGGCTGCGGAAGCGTCCTTGAGGACGGTGATGCTCTCGATATCGTCAGGGTTGAGACGGGTCATTCCGTCACGCTCCACACCGTCGATGATGTAAAGAGGTGTGGTGGTTCCGAATGTACTGAAACCGCGGATGTGGATTGAAGGGTCGTCACGTCCGGGCTCTCCGGAACGCTGGTTTACGATAAGTCCAGGGAGACGTCCTTCGAGTGAAGATCCCAGGTTTGGAGCGGGGTTCTTTGTAAGTTCTGATCCCTGCACGGAAACGATGGAACCGGTAAGGGTTTCTTTCTTGTGGGTACCGTATCCTACGACCACAGTCTCTTCCAACTGCAGGTTGTCCACTTCGAGGGATACGTTGAGAACGTTAGACTGGCCTACGGGAACAGTCTTGGTAAGGAAGCCGAGGCAGGAAACCTCGAGAACCGCACCGGACGAAGGGACTGAGATGGAGTATCTACCATCCAGATCCGTCATCGTACCGACGGAGGTATTACCCTGAAGGAGAACGGCGACACCCATAAGGGGTTCGTTGTTCGTGTCGGTAATGACTCCGGTGATAGTTCTCTGCTGGGCAAACATCGCCGTGGTGGCGATTATCCCGCACAGAACTAAGATAGTCTTTTTCAATAGGTTCATTACGTTAAGGATTAATGGTTAGTATTGGTTAATAAATAGGTAGAATCAAAGTCTATATTTTCGGTATTTAAATATTTTTAAATACTATCCAAGGATAAAATTAATCTATTAACACACAACCATCTGTAATTAAATTTGCATTGTATTGTACAATTCTGACATACAAGTAAAAAACTACATATACCTATAATTATGTTAATGAAAATTGCATTATATTTCATTTGTCTAATTGTGGATAACAGTATGGAGTATTCTGTAGATGACCTCAGGTTGGTGGCCCTGAACATAGGATATGCGGTGCATAATGCAGACTGGAACTGGAAGGATGTCTCCAGTCCCTTCACCAGGCTGTACTATGTGACCAAAGGCAGCGCCAGGATTGAGATGGAAAACAAAGTGTATGACCTTTCTCCCGGCAAACTTTACATTGTCCCATCCTTCACCAGACACACCAACATTTGCACGGGGCCGTTTGAACACTACTATATCCACGTCTTTGAAGACGGGCTGTCAACCAACCGCATCTTTGAAGAATACAAATTCCCATTTGAAGCGGATCCTTTTGGCGGAGACTTTGAGCTGGTCAAGAGACTGGTGGAACTGAATCCGCAGGGAAGGCTTCCCCAGTCCAATCCCAAGAGCTATGACAATCAGCCTACCTTGATACAGAACCTTCGCATCAACAAGCAAAAGAGCCTTCAGGATATGGTTGAATCCCGCGGTATCCTATATATCCTGGTATCCCGGTTCCTGGAGAAGGCAAGCCCAAGGTCACTTACGGAAGACGACAGGGTCAAGAATGCCCTTAGTTATATAAGAAAGAATATAGGAAGCAAGATCCTTGTCGAGGACCTGGCCGCAAAGTCGTCCCTGTCCCTGGAGCATTTCATCCGCGTGTTCAAGAAAGAGACCGGCGACACCCCCAACAGTTACGTTACAAAGACAAAGATGGAAAGGGCCATGGTGATGCTGGCAACCAGCGACGCTCCCGTAAAGACAATAGCCCTCTCGCTGGGATATGACGATGTGCCCTACTTCAACAGGGCCTTCAAGAAACTGCTCGGGATGACCCCGCAGCAGTACCGGGACAGCACACATTAAAAGAAAAAGAGAGAGAACCAAGATTCTCTCTCTTTTCTTTCCATATACACAACTTTGGGTTTTACCACTCCAGGACTGGCCAGTCGTTCTGCCATTTGATCTCACGGACCACCAGTTTGGACGCACCGTCCGTTGCCTGGTAGGCGTGGGTCACCAAAAGGTCCTTGCCGTCTATGGTATAGGCGGCGCAGTGTCCTACTGCCACATAGTCCGTTCCGTTGCCCTTCATTACGCAGGTTCCGCCGCCAATTGCCATATCGTTGCCGTCCATGTCAAGGAACGGTCCCTTTGCGCTCTTAGAGCGTCCTACTACAATGTTGTAGGTGCTCTGGAGGCCTCGGCAGCAGGCGTCGAAGGATACGAACAGGTAGAACCAGTCTCCGTGCCTGTAAATGAACGGGGCTTCCACCGCGCCGTCTCCGGCGGAGGCGTCGTCAAGGCCGTAGGTGCGCTCCCTGCGGCAGGGGTTCCTCCACTCTTCGGGAGTGGCCACGCCGCTGAGGTCGTCCTTGAGCTTGACCATCATTATACCGTTCCAGAATGAACCGAAGTCCATCCAGGGGGTACCGTTCTCGTCAATTACAATGTTGGCGTCAATGGCGTTCCACATATCGCGGTACGGAACTGACTGGATCATACATCCCTGGTCCGTCCATTTGTAGTCAGGACTCTCAGGGTTGAGGGTAGGGGAGGTGGCGTGTCCTATCACCGAGGTGTTGCGTCCGAAGGCGCTGGCGGCGTAGAACAGATGCCACTTGCCTTGATAGTAGATGATGTCCGGCGCCCAGAAATTGTTGCCGCGGAAATTAGGAAGTTTCTCCTGAATCCACGCTGGGCACTGAGGAATGCAGCTGCCGGCCTGTGTCCAGGTCTTCAGGTCCTTTGATGTCATTACGGAGACTCCGTTTCCGGTTGTGAAAACGTAGTAGGTGTCTCCTTCCTTGGCCATCACAGGATCGTGGGCTCCCGGGTTGGTTGGGTCAAACACATTGCGCCGTGGCTGTTGCTGCTGCCCCTGGGGCGGCTGCTGACCCTGGCCCTGGCCGGGCCTTGGCCTCTGCTGTCCCTGGGGCTGCTGCGCGCTTACGGCGCAACCAACTAGAGCCAAGGCTGCAATGATGCATAGCTTCTTCATAAATTGATGATTTTATTAGTGAATAAAAGGATTGGCTTTATTTCTTGTCCTTAAGAAGGTCGCGGATTTCCTCCAGGAGTGCTACATCCTCCGGCTTTGGAGCGGGCTCTGCGGCCTTTGCGGCTGCTGCTGCGGCCTCAGCCTCTTCGCGTTTGCGCTTCGATCTGGTGATAGCCCTGATGATAAGGAAGATACAGAATGCTACGATGAGGAAATCAACCGTTACCTGGATGAAATTACCGTAGTTGATATCGACATCCTTGATGGTGGCCTTGAGGGTTGTGAAGTCAAACCCGCCGATAAGGGAGCCGATGAGGGGCATGATAAGGTCACTTACGAGGGAAGAAACGATCTTTCCGAAAGCGCCGCCGATAACAACGCCCACTGCCATGTCAATGACGTTTCCCTTCATTGCAAAGTCCTTGAAATCGGACCAAAATTTTCCTTTAGCCATAATTAATGATGTTTTTTAGGTTTCAATATGGGGTAAATATAAGAAAAAGAGGGCGATTTCTCACCCTCTTTTCCGCTATATCAGGAAAAATTATTAGAAAATTTCCTCTACCGGCTCCCTGAAGTCTTCGAGCTGAGGTGCAGGAGCTGCGTCTGCTTTCTGGCCGAAACGCCTCTTTGGACCTTCGCCCTTGTGCTCGCCGCCATCCTGCCTGCGCTCCCTGTCTTTGCCGTGGTCGCCCCTGGGACCTCTGCGGTCATCGCCTCTGCGGTCATCGCCTCTGCGGCCTTCACCTCTGTGGCCTTCGCCCCTGCGCTCGCCCGGCTTGCGGTCCCTGCCGGGACGCGGTCCGCGCTCAGGCTCCACATAACCTTCCGGCTTCTCTGTGAGAGCCCTCATAGAGAGCCTCATCTTACCGGTCTTGGCATCTATCTCAAGGAGCTTGACATCGACCTCCTGGCCTACGCTCAGGACGTCTTCCACTTTCTCGGTCTTCTCCCAGGCAATCTCGGATACGTGCAGGAGGCCTTCCTTTCCAGGGAGGATCTCAATGAACGCACCGAACTCAAGGATGCTTACCACCTTGCCGTGGTAAACCTGTCCCACCTCGGGAACAGCGCAGATTCCCTTGATCCAGTCAAGGGCCTTCTGCATGGCCTCCTTGTCGTTGCTGGCAACGTCAACAACACCCTCGGTGCCACCGCCGGGAAGCGGTTCCTCCGTGATGGTGATGACGGTACCGGTCTCTTTCTGTATCTTCTGGATGGTCTCTCCGCCCTTGCCGATGATTGCTCCGATGAACTCGGCTGCAACCCTGATCTGCTCGATGCGCGGAACGAACGGCTTGTAGTCCTCGCGAGGCTCGCTGATGGTCTTCATCATCTCGCCCATAATGTGGATGCGTCCCCTGCGGGCCTGCTCCAGAGCCTTCTCCAGAACGTCGTATGAAAGGCCGTCAACCTTGATGTCCATCTGGGTTGCGGTGATTCCGTCCTTTGTTCCTGTAACCTTGAAGTCCATGTCTCCCAGGTGGTCCTCGTCTCCAAGGATGTCGGTAAGGATGGCGTAGCGGTCGTTAGGCTTCTCAGCGTCAGTGATGAGTCCCATTGCTACACCTGCCACGGGCTTGGTGATCTTCACGCCTGCGTCCATAAGGGCAAGGCAGCCACCGCATACGGAAGCCATTGAAGACGAGCCGTTTGACTCAAGGATATCAGATACTATACGGACTGCGTATGGATTCTCGGGTGCCAGTGGAACTACCGGCTTGAGTGCGCGCAGTGCAAGGTTTCCGTGGCCGATTTCGCGGCGGCCTACACCCCTCTGGCTCTTGGCCTCGCCTGTGGCGAAAGGAGGGAAGTTGTAGTGGAGTACCAGCTGCTGGTCTTCCTGGATCAGGACCTCGTCGGTCTCCTTCATATCCATCTTGGTTCCCAGGGTTACGGACGCCAGTGACTGGGTCTCGCCGCGGGTGAAGATGGCTGATCCGTGTGCGCAGGGGAGGTAATCCACCTCGCACCAGATGGGCCTTACCTGGTCGCAGACGCGTCCGTCAAGACGGATGCCCTCGTCCAGGATCATATTGCGCATAGCCTCTTTCTCTTCGTTGTGATAGTAGCGCTCAACCATCCAGAGTTTCTTTGCGTACTCTTCCTTCTCGGCCTCGTTGGCGGGCTCGGGGAGGGTGGCGATGAATTCGTCCTTGATGGCGTTGAAGCCGTCTTCGCGCTCGTGCTTGGGCTTTGCGGACTTTGCCAGTGCGTAGCACTTGTCATAGCAGAAATCGTGTACTGCCTTGCGGAGTTCCTCGTCCTCGTCGTCGTGAGGGTAATCCCTCTTGACGTCTGTTCCGAGCTCTTTCATAAGCTCTTTCTGCACGCGGCAGTGCTTCTTTATTTCCTCGTGGGCGAACTTGATGGCTTCCAGCATATCGTGCTCGGAAACTTCCTTCATCTCACCCTCTACCATCATGATGTTCTCTTCAGTTGCGGCAACCATAAGGTCTATGTCGGCCTTTGCCATTTCGCTGAAGTTGGGATTGATGACGAACTTGCCGTCAATGCGGCAGACGCGCACCTCTGAAATGGGACCTCCGAAAGGCAGGTCTGAGGTTGCCAGCGCGCAGGAGGCGGCGAGGCCTGCCAGTGCGTCAGGCTGGATGTCGTTCTCCGCTGAAATCAGGGTAACGTTGACGAAAACCTCCAGGTGGAAGTCATCCGGCCACAGGGGACGGATAGGACGGTCGATGAGGCGGGAGATGAGGATCTCGTAGT
Source organism: Bacteroidales bacterium (assembly GCA_017960545.1). GTDB lineage: Bacteria > Bacteroidota > Bacteroidia > Bacteroidales > UBA932 > Cryptobacteroides. Next base: position 666 of record JAGCYZ010000077.1, on the reverse strand, counting down.
CCGAGCTCTTGCCCTCTCTCTTCATGAATCCGCCAGGGAAGCGTCCTGCTGAATAGAATTTCTCTTTGTAATCTACGGTCAGGGGCATGAAATCTGTGCCTTCCTTCACTTCCTTTGCAGCGCAAACCGTTGCAAGAAGCATTGTGCCCCCCATTTTAACGACAGCTGAACCGTCGGCCTGCTTGGCCAGTTTACCGGTCTCGATCTCAATCACGCGGCCATCCGCGAGTTCAATCTTCTTGTTGATGATGTTCATTATTGTTTTCCTTTACGTCTTTATAATCGTCTCGGCCCCACGGCCGGTCATTTTCTAAAAAAGGGATGGTCCCACCCGGGAACCATCCCTAACTCTTTCCTATCTCTTATCGACGGAGACCGAGCTCCTTGATGATGTGTCTGTATCTCTCGATGTCAGTCTGCTGGAGGTAATCCAGGATCTGGCGTCTTTTACCTACAAGACGGAGAAGGCTGCGGCGTGTAACAACGTCTTTCTTGTTCTTCTTCACGTGCTCTGTAAGGTGAGCGATACGGTAGGAAAATAGAGCAACTTGACTCTCAGGAGAGCCGGTGTCTTTATTGGACTTCCCGTACTTCGCGAAAATCTCTTGCTTCTTCTCAGGCATTAAATATTCAGCCATCGTGCAAAAAATCTTAAGTGTTAATAAT
>JAGCYZ010000076.1 GCA_017960545.1 Bacteroidales bacterium | reverse complement strand
GACTTCCAGTCCATCACGGACCGCATAGACGCCCGCCTCTACGGCCTTTTCCCGGAAGAATCCGAATAACCTTTTCCCAGGATAATCTTGCAGATGTGCCTTGTGATGCTTTGCAGGGCATACTTTCGGTATGAAAATCTTGCATAGGGCTCAAATGCGGGTGGCGTTGGAGGCAAATGAGTATATTTGATGATATGAATAGGTTGGCATTATTTCTCATAATCTTGTTTCTCCCTGCGTGTAAATATACCCAGGAGGCTAATCCAGCTACAATAGAGTTATACCGTACTCAAAAGAAATATGCTTCCCCATATTCAGCCATCTTGTTCTATTCTTCAGTTGAGAACAATAAGAATCTGGATGATCACGCTCGTGGCGAGTTGTATCTGGATTTGGCAGAGCTTTATGGAGAGATCATGAACTATAGGAAAGAAAAGGAATATATTGAAAAGGGAATGGACCTTCTCGACGGAAAAGACACTCTTCTTTACAATGAATCCGTCCTGCGGCTGGCTTATTCATATCAGAAGTTGGAAGAGTGGGAAATGGCGGAGACTCTATATCAAGACGGTTTTTCCAGAGCTCAACGTGATATGGGGACCCTTTCCAAGTTTCACTCCAGCTATGCAAGGATGAAGTTGGAGCAGCCTGAGCCGGATCCACTCGCTGCATACTTGGTATTAAGAAGAGAAAAAGATGCTGATATGTCACTGGACGATAAGGCCATGATGGCATATATTAAGTGTTTGTTGGGTAAAGAAGGACTTAAGGACACGGTTCTTTTTTTACATAGTGACAGTATCCTTGTTATCAGCCCCAATGTACATCCTGAAAGTGTTCTTTCAGAATTCTTCTCCCAATTGTCAACAGCAGAAAGGCACGAGACAGCATATTGGGAGTATAAGATATGCAAGTTTCTGGGGGATGACGAGGCTGCAGGAAAGGTTCTTGTGAACCTGTTTGAAGACCAGGAGGATTTGCTTAAAGTAAACAGTTTGAATTCATCCCCAACTAGTTTGGCTGAGAAATATAGGAAAGAAGCTGATCTTGAAAAAGAAAAGGTTCGCGTCCAGAGACTGTCATTTGTCTTGAGCGGTATCATCACGGTACTGTTACTTTCAATGATTATAGTTCTGTTGGAGAGAAAACGCAGAAAGGCTCTGGCAACTGAACAGTCCATCCTTAGTCTTTATGAGGAGAGCAAGGAGGTTAACAATTCCCTTAGGAAAGATTTCGTAGCCCTCTATGAACAACAGTTCGCCCAGCTGGGAGAATTGTGCGAGGCTTATATCCATACAGATAAGGTTGGGGCCCTGTACCATAGGATGCGCTTCCTTTTGGGAGATCTTCAGACCGATGACCAACTGTTCAGCAAGTTGGAGCAGACTATAGATGCTGGCTGTGACGGAATAGTCAGCCATCTAAGAAATGAGATAGAAGGAGTAACAGAACAGGATATCCGTTTTTTCTGCTTCAATTTGCTTGGCCTCTCCAACGATTCCATAGCTGTCCTTACTGGTGTTGAAACTTCCACGGTCTACTCTAGACGATCCCGGCTTAAAAAGAGGATACTGTCTTCTGACACACCATACAAAGAAATCCTACTGAAATCCATACATTAGAACAATATCTTTTTCTTGCGGATAAGCCTCCTGGAATATTCTGTCCAACACTTTCTGTATGAAAACCTTGCACGCCCTTTTCTCCGGAAAATGGGCTTTCTTTTTCCTTATTTTTAACCAAAAATAGAGAGGAGAGAGTAATATGAAATACATCTTAAAAAGAATGTCGCTTGTAGTCACTTTCTGCATTTTATCATTAACACCATCTTTTGGTGAAGGCGAAGGAGAAACAATAATCAGGGTGCGATACGCATTCAAACAAGTATCTGATGCCGGATATGAGAAGTGTGATACGATGAGCCTGGATATTGGCAGGACCTGCTCTGCATTTTACGATGCCACAATTGAGCGGAAAAGGGCTGAAAGGACATTGGCGCAGCAAACGATAAAAAGCATATTGGTAACTAAAGAGGATCTGACATCGAGGCTGATGCGCTCCACGTCCGGAGAGAGGATGATTTATAATGACGATGTCACTGTTTCAGTCTTCAAAGATAAGATAAGGGGGAAGATTTTATCTACAGATGTACAGGGGCAGTTTATGATGATGTTTACAGAACCGCTTGAGCCTCTGGTTTGGAGCCTTCAATCTGATGAAATGACATTCTTGGGATATGTCTGCCAGAAAGCGGCGTCATCTTTCAGAGGGAGGAATTATATCGCCTACTACTCATCAGATATTCCCGTTCTGGAAGGCCCCTGGAAATTTACTGGTTTACCTGGATTGATTTTAAAAGTTGCTTCTGAAGACGGTCAAATAGCATTTGAAGCTATTTCAATAGAGTGGGTGAAAGATGTCTCAGTTGAGATACCTGATGAGAACAAGTATGAACAATGTAAGAACTTGAAACAATTCTATGATTTCCAAGAATCTATGTCTCACAACAAATCCGTCACTTTCATTAACGGTAAGGGAGAAGCGACAATGTATAGAGACAATAGTGCAATAGCTCCAGTTCCGATAGAAACAAAATACTGATAATACTATGAAAAGAGTGTTTTTGCTTGTTTTTCTTCTGTTTGTATCCGCTTCAGGAGCTTCGGCTCAAAGGGTAACGGAGATAAAAGGTCGCGCATTGGATGAAACCGGGGCTCCCGTCGTGGGAGTATTGGTTACGGCTACTTCTGTAGATGCGACAAACATATTGGCATATACATCATCAGGCAGCGACGGTTCGTTTACTCTCAGAAGCAGTTCCGGCTTCCCTGACCGTATCAGGTTAACGGCCAGGTCGATGATTACTAAGGAGCAGGCAAAAGTGATCTCCAGTTCGGATGGTTTCGTGGAGTTCCACTTACAAGAAGAAGTCCAGGAGTTGAATGAGGTCCACGTGCAAGGTGCCATTATAGAAGAGATAGGGGACACACTAAATTATTACGTAGAGGGATTCCGTACCGATACGGACAGAAACATAGGTGATGTCCTTAAGAAACTTCCGGGCATACGTGTAACGGCAAGTGGAAGCATATTGTTTCAGGATAGGGAAATAAGTAAGTTATATATAGAGGGAATGGATTTGTTGCAGGGACGATATGGCCTGGCAATCAACAATCTGGACGCATCAAAAGTGGCGGCCATCCAGGTCCTTCAGAACCATCAGCCTATCAAGGTGCTGTCTGGAGAGGTCCTTCCTGAAACCGCAGCCATAAACATAAAGTTAAGGAAGTCTGCAGTAGGAGCCTTTTTCTTGAATGCTCAGCTAGGCCTTGGGGTGCCGTTGTGGCTGCTCAGCAATGAACTGGTGGGGATGCGTTTCACTTCAGATCAGCAGAATATTCTTCTTTATAAAGGGGATAATTCGGGAAGGGATATAATCCGGGAAATGACTTCTTATTATGGCACATCAGGTGGGACAAGCGTAAATCTTTTCTCGCCCGAGCGCCCTGCGTCTCCTCCGTTCAGCTCTCTTTTCAACAATGCCCATATAGGCTCAATTAATGATCTAAGGCTTATTGGGAAAGGCTATACTCTTACAAGCAACATTAATTATCTTTATGATAGGCACCATAGTGTCGGTAAATCAGAACGCCATATCACCATAGATGGAGGAGAAAATGATGTTTCTATCAAAGAGGAGCTTCAAGACAAACTGAAGAAAAGAGAGCTTAACGGGTCTTTTGTCCTAGAGAAGAATGAATCTGACTTCTTTGAGAACAATCGCTTTGATTTCTTTGTGAAGAAAAACGGAGAAGAGAGTTCGGTGGATGGTTATGCCCCCGTCATACAGTCTCTTGTCTTGCCTTCGTTCAGTTTGGAAGACAGTTACCGTCGTATGTGGAACACTTCCTCGGGAAGGCGTCTGACTCTTGAAGGTAAGGTGATATACTCTTCGGATAATCATAGCTTCCAAGTCAATCCTGCCCTGTTTCCGGACCTTTCCGTTTTATCCTCATCCGCAAGCCAGAAAGTATCATATAACCGGTTTGAATCCGATGCCTACGTTGCGTGGAACTACTCCATTAACAAATGGAGTCTCGGTTTGAGGACAGGGGGCTTATTCTCCGTCTATAAGTTGGAGACCGATATGATGGCTGGAGGAGTTCAGGTACAGACAGACAGCTTGAGAAATGATGTGCGACGGTTGGGCGCCGGGTTTCAGGGGATGGTTAGCCTTGGATATCGCAATGATCGCGTTTCATTTACTTCCAACGTTCCTTTGCGTTTGCAATTCCTTGAAGTTTATAACTCGGCTTCTGGAAGGAAACAGGGAGGATTCTACCCTTTGTTTGAACCGAATCTGACACTGAGTTGGCAGATGACCAACAGATTCAGGATTATGGTGAACTCTTTACGGAATGAATCCTACGGGTCTGTGTTGGATGATATGACCGGCTATTTGATGCGTTCTTACAGGAATCTGTCACGCGGCGATGGTACTGTTCACAAGTCCTCCACAACCCGCGCGTCATTGGGATTGAATTATAGGAATCCGTTCAATTCGTTGATTCTCATAGCAACAATCCGATACCAGAATACCCATAGAGAGTTTATCAACGAAGTACTTTATGGGGGAGTATTGAGTACCATCAATTGGATCCGTTATCCAAATGACAGCCCTGATGTCACTGCAAGTGCTGGCTTTCAGTATAGGATTAATCCGTTGAGTACCCTTGTAGATTTACAGGGCTCTTTCAATAAAGGTAAAACATTGGCTATGAATCAAGGGATACGGTCAGAAGTACGTGTTGTATCTTATTCTTTGGCCCCTGGGTTCACAACAATGATAAACTCCTTAATAATACAATATAAATCCTCATTTGATCTAGGGCGTCATAACATTAAAGGAAAGGCGGATTTTGAGCCGATACTTACAATAAACCAGTCAGTTGTTATATCTGCTGCGCTCTTTAAAGGGTTTTCTTTCAATGCAAGTGCAAAGCATTATTACAACAGCCTTTTAAGTCCCAAGCGTTCCTTTTTGTTCGCAGATCTGGGGTTGAGGTATAAGAAAAATAAGACTGAAATCCGGCTGGACTGGACCAATATCTTTGGAACCGAGGAATACACGTCGTTCTCTTACAGTGATGTAACTTCCAATTATTCTTCAACCCGTCTCCGGCCTTCAGAGTTGCTCCTGCGGGTAAACTACAGTATTTTTTAAAAAATCAGTTTAGACAGCGTCAGCCCCATTTATTACAACTGCACTTCCTTCACTTATGCATTAAACGTTTATCTTTAGGTACAAAAGACCTGTTCTTGGCTTATTGTATGACAATTTTAGTATATTTGCCATACTATAACCAAGAACGGTTTTTATGGTCAGAAACAACTATATAAAGATTAGGGACGGGAAGGTTGAGGCCTTGCTGGATGTGCTTTTCTATGTTAAAGAAAAGGTCGTCTATGCCTATGCCCCGGCCCTTGATCTGGTTGGTTATGATTATTCTGAGGACGGAGCAAAGAAGTCTTTGAATGTAGTGTTGGAAGACTTCTTCAGATTTGGAATTCAGAGGAATACATTGGAAAAAGACCTCCTTGAGCACGGGTGGGTGAAGGAGATAAGGAAGAAGGAGGAATATGAAGTCCCTAATATCTGGGCTGTAGTTTCCAACAATAAAGAGATTCAGAAGCTTAAAGAGTTCACTAAGCGGTCATTCCCCTTCTCCAGCAATATTGCTGCTTGTTGATGGGGAGATTCAGTAACATTTCCATATCTAGATACAGACGTATCCTTAAAGCCTTAGGACTGACATGCGTTCGCGTAAATGCCGGTCATGAGATGTGGTATAAGGAAGGAATGTTACGGAATGTTGTATTCCAGACTCATGTGGATCCGGTCCCGGAGGCCATAATTATTCTTAACAACAAAACTATGGGTATTACCGGTAATGAGTTTGAGCATTATCTTAAAGAAGTTAAATAGGCAAAGAGTGAAATAATTTTTATTAACTTTGTAAGTTTAAAAACTTTAGAGGATATGCACATAGCAATTGCAGGAAACATTGGAAGCGGCAAGACTACGCTTACAAAGATGCTTGCGGCACATTACGGATGGACCCCCAAGTTTGAATCAGTGGACTTCAACCCGTATCTGGCGGATTTCTACGAGGATATGGAGAGGTGGTCCTTCAACTTGCAGATATACTTCCTGAACAAGAGGTTCAAGGACGTGGTGGACATTTCCAAGTGCTCCGACATCATTGTCCAGGACCGTACCATCTACGAGGACGCCCGCATTTTCGCTCCCAACCTGCACGCTATGGGGCTTATGACAACCAGGGATTTCGAGAACTACTCTGACCTGTTCGACCTTATGATGTCGCTGGTCAACCCCCCGGACCTGCTCATATACCTCAAGTCCTCAATACCCAACCTTATTTCCCAGATACAGAAGCGCGGCCGCGAATATGAGAAGAGCATACGCATTGACTATATCACGGGCCTTAACGAGCGCTATGACAACTGGATCAAGGACTACAAGGGCAATCTGCTTGTGATTGACGCGGACAACATCAAGTTCGGCAACCGTCCGGAGGATTTCGCAAAGGTTACCGATATGATTGACGCTCAGATGTTTGGACTTTTCCCTAATGAGTGATACAGGAAACAGATACGTAGTGGGCATTGACATCGGCGGCCAGACCTCCAAGATAGGGGTGGTCCGTTCCGACGGCTCCATAGCCGGCCGGCGCGTCATCCGCACGGACGGATATGGCACTGATGCCACCTCCTTTGTGGCGGACCTGGCTTCGGCAGTAAAGCAGCTCCTTGGCGAATGCGGAGACCCTCTGGTGGAAGGCGTGGGCGTAGGCGCGCCCAACGCAAACTACTTCTCCGGATGCATAGTCAACGCTTCCAACATCAGCTGGGCGTCCGGCACCTCCGTGCCGTTGGCGCAGATGCTGTCGTCCTCCCTTGGCGGCGTGAGGGTGTCCCTTACCAATGACGCCAACGCCGCCGCCATTGGCGAAATGGCATACGGCGCCGCCCGCGGGATGAAGGATTTCATTGAAATCACCCTTGGCACCGGCCTTGGAAGCGGAATCGTATGCGGCGGACAGCTGGTATATGGTCACGACGGCCACGCCGGAGAACTTGGGCACGTGTGCATAGACCACGAAAACGGCCGCCTTTGCGGCTGCGGGAAAAGAGGATGCCTTGAGGCGTACGCTTCCAGCACGGGAGTGGCCAGGACGGCAAAGGAATGGCTGGAGGCCAGACCGGAAGATCCTTCTCCGCTGCGCTTCCTTGATCATATCAACTCCAAGGCGGTATATGAGGCAGCCATTCAGGGAGACCAGCTTTCCAATGAGATTTACCAATATACGGGAACCATTCTGGGAAGGGCTTTCGCAGATTTCGTGGCTTTCAGCGCACCGGAGGCGATAATCCTGTTCGGAGGCCTTGCAAGGGCCGGAGAACTGCTCAGAAAGCCTGTTGTGGAAGCAATGGAACAGAACCTGATGGAAATATGGAAAGGCAAGATAAAGGTGCTGTTCTCTACCTTGCCGGAGTCCGATGCCGCCATACTTGGGGCGTCGGCGCTTGGATGGAATAATTTATTAACAAATAATGACCAGTAACATGAAGATTAAGACAATCATTGTTGCTGCGTTTGCCGGTATGGCACTCGCAGCATGCGCACAGAACGGTGGAAATGCGAATCTTTCCCCTGAACTCAAGGCCCTTCAGCCTTCAAAGAGCCAGGTAGATTCCGTAAGCTACCTTCTTGGAATCCAGTTCGGCGCACAGGCCCAGAGCTGGGGATTTGGAAAGGATTACAATTACAACGAGCTCCTGAAAGGCTTCAAGGATTTCGCAGAGGCCGAGGGTAACCAGCAGGATCCTGAGTTCCTGGATCAGTTCAAGATCAGCCCAGATCTTATGAACGAGCTCTTCAACGGCTACCTTGAGAAACTGTCCGCATTCAATGCGGCCAAGGGATCTGCCGAGGCTTCCGCATTCCTTGAGAAGAACAAGAAGGAAGACGGAGTTGCAGTTACCGAGAGCGGTCTCCAGTACATCATCCTCCAGAAGGGAAGCGACGTATTCGCCGGACCGGACGACGAGGTTGAGGTTAACTACGTAGGCAAGTTCATCAACGGTGAAATATTTGACCAGAGCCCTGAGGGAGAAAGCGTTACACTTCCTCTCAACGGAGTTATCCCCGGATGGTCTGAGGGAATCCGCCTTGTAGGCGAGGGTGGCAAGATCCGCCTGTTCCTTCCTCCGGCACTTGCATACGGCCCTGCCGGCAGCGGCCCCATCGGTCCTAACCAGGCTCTTATTTTTGACGTAGACCTCCTGAAGGTCATCCCTGCAGCCGAAGAAGTGGCTGAGGACTAATCAAGGTTGATCCAGCGGATTGAGCCGTCCCTGCGCCACCAGGTCATCTGGCGCTTGGCATAATGCCGGGTGTTGCGCTGGATAAGGCTCACGGTCTGCTCCAAAGAAACAGAACCGGGGTTGTCAAGGTGTTGGAAAACCTCCTTGTACCCCACGGTATTGAGCGCAGTAAGGTTCCTGAATCCAATCAGGGACCTTGCTTCGTCTATGAGGCCCTGCTCCACCATCTGGAGCACGCGCCTGTCTATGCGCGCGTACAGTTCCTCGCGCGGGCGCATAAGCCCTATCTTCTCGATCTGGAAATCCCTCTTGAAAGTCTCCGGGACGGTGAAGGAGGAGAAAGGTTTGCCGGTGCCCAGGCACACCTCCATTGCGCGGAGCACGCGCATCCCGTTGGAGCGGTCTATGCTTGCGTAGGCGGCGGGATCCAGCTTGCGCAGGTCCTCCGCCACGGCAAGCGCGCCCTCCTCCCTGATGCGCGCCGTGAGCATCGCGCGCAGTTCAGGGTCCGCCTGCGGGACGTCAGGGATGCCGTTGCATACGGCATCTATATAGAACATTGAGCCGCCCGTCATAACCAGGGTGTCGTGCCCCTGGGCGAACAGGTCCTCTATGAGGGCCAGCGCCTGCTGCTCGTACATTCCCGCGGTGTAATAATCCTGGACGGAGATTGTCTGGATGAAATAATGCTTGACACGCTCCAGCTGTTCCCTGGAGGGAACGGCCGTGCCAATTGACATTTCCTTGTAGATCTGGCGGGAGTCGCAGGAGATGACCGGCGATCCGTATTTCAGGGCCAGTTCAATGCTGTAGTCCGTCTTGCCCACCGCAGTGGGCCCCAGGACTATTATCAGTTTCTTGGACACTATACAGGGAGTTCTTCGGTGCCGTCGTAAATGAGCTTGCCGTCCTCGTCGTCGGGATCTTCCTCCTCGTCCTCGTCTTCGTCAAGGTCCTCATCGTCCGAGCCTTCGTCGGAGAGGTCGTCCAGGTCGTCCAGGGAGATGTTCAGAAGTCCGGCAAGGCCGCCCTTGCGGGGCTTGTCTTCGTCGTCGTCCGAAGGGAGGTGGCGCTGCTCAGCAGGGAGGTCCTCGAAAGCTACGTATCCGTTCTCGAACTCGATTGGATCCGGACCCTTGGAGTCCACGATCACAGGTGAGGGGGCGCTTTCAGGGCTCTCGCCTTCAAGGGTGATGTTCACGCTCTTCTTGTTGGTGACATCGTAGAAATACACGAATGAGGTTATGCCGTTCTTTATGGTCTGGGATATGCTTATCTGGTCCACGGCTCCGGCGCCAAGGTCGAACAGGCCGAACCTTGCAACCAGGCCTCCCTTGGAATCCAGACCCTTGAAAAGGATCAGCTGGTCCTGCGGGAATTCCATATCGGCGCGCATCTGCTTATGGAATGAGTACAGGGTGGATGCCCCGTCAATCAGATACACTCTGTAAAAGCCTTTGATACCCTCAAGGGTGACTCTATACTTGTAGGTCATGCTTAGAATAGTTTTTCCAAGGCAAAGGTACAAAATAATTCTTCTTGGTTGCATTTTCCCAACAAAAACACTAAATTTGAATTATGTATGCCCCCAATTAAGGATACATACAACAGTATAGGCTCGCCCTCGCGCGGCCTGTACAAAGATCAGGGGAGCCGCTTCATCTCCTTTGCCTATCCGGTGGAGACGGAGGCCCGGGTCAAGGAACTTGTGGACGCCCTAAAGAAGGAGTATCACGACGCCCGGCACCACTGTTTCGCATACAGGCTCGGCCTGGACGGGTCCAGGTACAGGATGAATGACGACGGGGAACCCTCCTCCACGGCGGGAAGGCCAATCCTCTCCCAGATAGACTCCGCGGGACTGTCGGACGTGCTGGTGGTAGTGGTGCGGTATTTCGGAGGGATAAAGCTTGGGGTCCCGGGGCTTATAAAGGCGTACAAGACCGCCGCCCAGGATGCCCTAGACCAGGCCGCGAAGGTCGTGAAGACGGCGGCGGTGTCATATCACATAGAGTTCGACTATATGAATATGGATTCCGTGATGCGCACTCTAAAGGATATGGACATCCCGCAAAGCGGGCAGGACTTTGGCCAGTTGTGTTCAATGGACATAAGGGTCAGGCTCTCCCAACAGGAAGAAATAACAAAACGGTTAGTTAAATATTTATCTTTAATTATTCAAAATGTCTAAAGTACATGTATTTAATGCTGGTCCCTGCCTTTTGCCGCAGGCCGCATTGGACGCCTCTATAGAGGCCATCAAAGATTTCAAGGGCACTGGTGTGTCCGTCCTGTGCATTTCTCACAGGACAAAGGAGTGGGAGGCCACAATGGATGAATGCCGCGCATTGTGGAAAGAACTTTTGAATATACCTGACGGCTATGAAGTGTTATTCCTTGGAGGAGGCGCGAGCCTTCAGTTCCTTATGGCGGCTATGAATTTCCTTGAGAAGAAGGCAGCTTATCTTGACACCGGAATGTGGGCAAAGAAGGCTCTCAAGGAGGCAAAGGGCATTGGCGACGCTTATGCAATCGCCAGCTCTGCAGATAAGAACTACACATTTATCCCCAAGGGATTCGAGATCCCTACGGATATAGACTATCTGCACATCACCACCAACAATACCATCTACGGAACGGAGATCAAGAAGGACCTGGATTCACCGGTTCCCCTCATCGCCGATATGTCCTCAGACATCCTCAGCCGTCCCGTTGACGTAAGCAAGTACAACCTCATCTACGCAGGCGCGCAGAAGAACGCCGGCCCTGCCGGAGTTGCCGTAGCAATAGTTAAGACCGACGCCCTTGGAAAGGTAAGCCGTTACCTTCCTACAATGCTGGATTACCGTACCCACGTTGACAAGGGTTCAATGTTCAACACACCTCCTGTATTCTCAGTGCTGGTTATGACCGAGACCCTCAAGTGGCTCAAGGCCCAGGGAGGAGTAGAGGCAATCAACAAGATCAACGAGAAGAAGGCCGCAACCCTGTACGCAGAGATAGACCGCAACTCTCTCTTCACCGGCACAGCCGCCGTTGAGGACCGCTCAATAATGAACGTATGCTTTGTAATGGCTCCCGGATACGAAGATCTCCAGGACGAGTTCTTTGCCTTTGCTAAGGGCAAGGGAATGATTGGAATCAAGGGCCACCGTTCAGTAGGAGGCTTCCGCGCCTCATTGTATAACGCTTGCACCCAGGAAGACGTAGATGCCCTGGTAGAATGCATGCAGGAATTTGAAAAACTCAAGAAATGAAAGTATTAGTAGCAACACAGAAGCCTTTCTCCGCAGCAGCGGTAAAGGGAATCAAGGATATCCTCACAGGTGCAGGCCATCAGGTAGAGGTTCTTGAAAACTATGCCCAGCAGGCAGATTTCGTGGCAGCCGTGGCCGACGCGGAGGCAATCATCATCCGTTCCGACAAAGTTACGGCCGAGGTTATAGCCGCAGCCCCCAAGCTCAAGATAGTGGTAAGGGCCGGAGCAGGTTATGACAACGTTGACCTTGAGGCCGCATCGGCAGCAAGGGTAGTGGTAATGAACACTCCGGGACAGAACGCCAACGCAGTTGCCGAGCTGGCCCTTGGAATGATGATCTATATGGCCCGCACCCAGTTCACTCCTTCCACAGGATCCGAGATTATGGGCAAGACCGTGGGCATCCAGGCATTCGGCAACGTAGGCCGCCTGGTAGGCCAGAAGGCCGCGGCCCTTGGAATGAAGGTCAAGGCTATCGATCCCTTCCTCCCTGCAGAGAAGATAGTTGAAGGCGGAGCGGTTCCGGCAGAGAGCCTGGAGGACCTGTACGCAACCAGCAACTATGTATCCATCCACATCCCTGCAACCCCGCAGACTGTACGTTCAATTGGTTATGACCTCATCACAAAGATGCCAAAGGGCGCCGTCCTGGTGAACACCGCCCGCAAGGAAGTGATTGACGAGGCCGGCCTTGCAAAGGCCCTCGAGGACCGTGCAGACCTTAAATACGCCACAGACGTGGCTCCTGACAACTTTGCAGAGCTCAAGGAGAAGTTTGGCGCAAGGGTGTTCGCAACTCCCAAGAAGATGGGCGCCCAGACCGCAGAGGCCAATATGAACGCCGGCCTTGCAGCTGCAAACCAGATAGTTGACTTCTTTGCAAACGGAAACGTACGTTTCCAGGTTAACAAATTCTAGGACTGATGGTCAGAGTTAAGCCATTCGCCGCCATTAGGCCGGCAAAGTCCCTTGACGAGCAGGTCTCTTCCCCGCCGTATGACGTCCTCAACTCACAGGAGGCGCTTGCAATGGCGGGGGAGAAATCCCTGCTGCACATAACCAAGCCGGAAATAGACTTCGACCCCATCCTTGAGGAGAACGATCCCAGGGTGTATGAGAAGGCCGTGGAAAACTTCAAGCTGTGGCAGCAGAGGGGCTGGCTTGTGCAGGATCCCAAGGAGTGCTACTACGTGTATGCGCAGACAATGGGCAGCCGTACGCAGTACGGCCTCGTGCTCTGCGCCCACACGGACGACTACACCTCCGGAAAGATCAAGAAGCACGAGCTCACCCTCAAGAAGAAGGAAGACGACAGGATGGTGCACATCCGCATCCAGAATGCCAACATAGAGCCCGTATTCTTTGCCTATAGGGACGATGCGGAACTCTCCCAGATAGTCAGCGACACCGTTAAGGGAGCGTCCGTATGCCGTTTCACTGACGAGAACGGTTTCATCCACGAATTCTGGGTGATTGACGATGACGCCACCGTGGCGCGCATCACTGAAATCTTCACCACCCGCGTAGATGCGTTCTACGTGGCGGACGGCCATCACCGTACCGCCGCCGCAGCCCGCGTGGGAGCGGAGAAGAGGGCCCAGAACCCCAACCACACCGGCAACGAGGAATACAACTTCTTTATGGCCGTCTGCTTCCCTGAGACCCAGCTCAAGATCATAGACTACAACCGCGTGGTCAAGGACCTGAACGGGCTGGACAAGGAGGCTTTCCTTGAAAGACTTTCGGAAGATTTTGTAGTTGAGCCCGCCGGAAAGGAGATATGCCATCCAAAGGCCCTTCACAATTTCTCACTTTACCTTGACGGGCAGTGGTATTCGTTTACCGCAAAGCCCGGCCGTTATGACGATTCGGACCCCATCGGAGTCCTGGACGTGACAATACTGTCCAACCTTGTTTTGGACAAGATACTTGGAATAAAGGACCTGCGCACGGACAGCAGAATTGACTTCGTGGGCGGTATCAGGGGCCTTGGAGAACTCTGCCGCAGGGTTGACAGCGGAGAGATGAAAGTGGCCTTCGCCCTTTATCCGGTATCGATGGAGCAGCTTATAGCAATTGCCGACAGCGGCAAGATAATGCCGCCAAAGACCACCTGGTTCGAGCCTAAACTGCGCTCCGGACTTGCCATACACAAACTAGATTAAACTATGCCGCACTCATTGGCCGTTCGTGCCAAGCTGAAAGAATTTTTCGGCTATGACACCTTCAAGGGAGACCAGGAGAAGATTATCTCTCATCTGGTTGCAGGGGGCGATGCGTTCGTCCTTATGCCAACCGGTGGCGGAAAATCCCTGTGCTACCAGCTCCCCGCTCTCCTTATGGAGGGAACGGCCATTGTGATATCCCCGCTCATAGCCCTGATGAAGAATCAGGTTGACGCCATACGCGGCTTTGAGGCGGGCAGCGAGTGCATTGCGCATTTCCTTAATTCGTCCCTCTCCCGCCAGCAGATCGCGGATGTCCGCGAGGACCTTCTCTCCGGCCGTACAAAATTGCTGTACGTGGCGCCGGAGTCCCTTACAAAAGCGGACAACATAACCCTGCTCAAGGAGATAAAGGTTTCCTTCTACGCAATTGACGAGGCACACTGTATCTCCGAATGGGGCCACGACTTCCGCCCGGAATACCGCCGCATCCGCTCCATCGTGGACGAGATTGGCCGTGCGCCCATCATAGCCCTTACGGCTACCGCAACCCTCAAGGTGCAGAGCGACATCCTAAAGAACCTGGGAATTCCGGACGCTGCAATCTTCAAGTCTTCCTTCAACCGCCCCAACCTCTATTACGAGGTGCGGGAGAAGGTGGAGCCGGAGAAGGACATAATAAGGTTCATCCGCCAGAATCCCGGCAAGTCAGGCATCATTTACTGCCTGAGCCGCAAGAAGGTGGAGGAAATGGCCCAGCTGCTCAATATCAACGGCATAAAGGCCAGGCCATACCACGCCGGACTGGACGCCAAGACCAGGACGGAGAACCAGGATCTTTTCCTGATGGAGGAGATTGACGTGATTGTGGCCACAATAGCCTTTGGAATGGGAATTGACAAGCCGGACGTGCGCTTTGTGATCCACTATGACATACCAAAGAGCATAGAGAGCTACTACCAGGAGACAGGACGCGCCGGGCGCGACGGCAAGGAAGGCCAGTGCATAACCTACTACAGTTACAAGGATATCCAGAAACTGGAAAAGTTTATGCAGGGCAAGCCCGTGTCCGAGCAGGAAATTGGCAGGCAGCTGCTTTCAGAAGTGGTGGCCTATGCAGAATCCAGCCAGTGCCGCCGCAAGCTGTTGCTGCACTATTTTGGAGAGGAGTATCCCCAGGACAACTGCGGCAGCTGCGACAACTGCCTCAATCCCAAGCCCACCTTTGACGGCCGCAAGGAGATGTGCAGGGTCATTGAACTGATCCTGTCAATGCCGGAGAACTTCAAGATGGAGCATCTGGCAAACATCCTCACGGGCAAGCAGAACGCAGCCATCACCTCCTACCATCACGACCAGCTCCCGCTGTTCGGAAGCGGAAAGGACCACACGGAGAAATTCTGGTGCACGGTCATCCATCAGGGCCTTATCCTTCATCTGCTGGACAAGGGCATAGAGACTTACGGACTGATATCCGTGACGGACAAGGGCAAGGAATTCTATGAGCATCCAACGGCCCTGCAGCTGGTTGAGGACCGCATCTTCCCTGACGGCGTCTCCGACGACGACGACGATGACGACGGCGCAGCCGCTTCGCTCAAGGCTGGCGGAGGGGGAGGGGACATGACCCTCCTGTCAATGCTCAAGGATCTCCGCAAGGATATGGGCCGCAGGCTCAAGCTGCAGCCGTGGATTATCTTTGGCGATCCCGCATTGGAAGATATGTCCATCCTGTATCCTATCACCTACGACGAGCTCAAGAACTGCCAGGGCGTGGGCGATGGCAAGGCGCGCAAGTTTGGCGCGGAGTTCATAGCCCTCATCAAGAAATACGTAGAGGAGAACGACATCACCCGTCCGGACGACTTTGTGATGAAATCCTCTCCCAGCAAGTCTGAGAACAAGGTTTACATTATCAGGAGCGTGGACCGCCAGCTGCCTCTGGAAGACATTGCGGAGGCCCGCGGCCTTGAGATGGACGAACTGATGAGCGAGATAGAGGCCATAGTGGCAACCGGAACCAAACTGAACCTGGACTATTACATACGCCAGGAAGTGGATGACGACGTGGTGGAGGAGATCCTTGACTATTTCAAGGAGGAAGCCACATCGGATTCCCTCCAGGACGCCATAGCCGCCCTTGAACCGGATTGCGAGGAGATGGAGATCAGACTTGCCAGGATCAAGTTCCTGTGCGAAATCGCGTCCTGACCTATGATCCCCCAGGAGACAGTAAGCCTTATTCTGGACACCGCCCAGATAGTGGACGTCGTGAGCGACTTTGTGTCGCTCAAGAGACGCGGGGCCAATTATGTGGCCTGCTGTCCCTTCCATAACGAGAAAACCCCTTCCTTTTACGTTTCCCCCTCAAAGGGAATATTCAAATGCTTCGGCTGCGGCAAGTCCGGCACGGCCGTGGGGTTCGTGATGGAGCACGAGCACTGCACTTATGTGGAGGCCCTCAAGTTCCTTGCCCGCAAATATCATATAGAGGTTCAGGAAAAGGAAGAGACGGACGAGGACCGCGAGCGCCATCAGCGCAGGGAAAGCCTGATGCTGGTGTCCGAGTTCGCCCAGAAGTTCTTCGTCTCCCGCCTGAGGGAGACGCCTGAAGGCCGCAACGTGGGGCTGGCCTATTTCAAGAGCCGCGGCCTGGAAGATTCCACGATAGAGAAATACGGCCTTGGCTGGGCCCCTACGTCGCGGCACGCCCTGGTGGACGCCGCGGCGGAGGCCGGCTACAAGGCCGAATATCTGGTAGAGACGGGCCTCTGCAACCGCAGGGACGACGGCTCCCTGAGCGACCGTTTCTATGACCGCATAGTATTCCCGATATACTCCGTCAGCGGCAGGGTGATAGCCTTTGGCTGCCGTACGCTTCGTTCTGACTACAAAGACCTTAACATTGGCAAGTACGTCAATTCCCAGGAATCAGAGATTTACATAAAGCGCCAGAGCCTGTACGGAATCTATCACGCAAAGAGCGAGATTTCACGCCAGAACAAGTGCTACCTGGTGGAGGGATACCTTGACGTGCTGTCAATGCATCAGCTTGGAATTGTCAATACGGTGGCTTCCAGCGGCACTTCGCTCACGGAAGAGCAGGTGCGCCTGATAAAGAAGTTCACGGACAACGTCACCATAATGTACGACGGCGATTCCGCCGGAATCCACGCCGCCCTCAGGGGTATTGACATGGTCCTGAAGGAGGGGCTGAACGTTAGGATAGTGCTCATCCCGGACGGGGACGACCCTGACTCCTACGCGCGCAAGCACAGCCTTGCGGAGGTGCAGGAGTTCATAGGCAC
Organism: Bacteroidales bacterium; assembly: GCA_017960545.1. GTDB lineage: Bacteria > Bacteroidota > Bacteroidia > Bacteroidales > UBA932 > Cryptobacteroides. The sequence continues at coordinate 409 of JAGCYZ010000076.1, read as the reverse complement.
GCACGAGCAGGACTTCATCAATTTCAAGGCGGAACTGCTTATGAAAGAGGCCGGTACGGACATCATCCGCAAAGCCAATCTCATAAACGAGATAGCGGACACCATAGCAAACATCTCGGATGCGGTAAAGCGCTCGGTTTATGTGCAGGCCGTATCGGATCGCTTTGGTATAGAGCAGAACGTGCTTTTTGGAAGGATAAGTTCCACGCGCCGCAAGATGCTGGCCGACGAGCGCAAGGAGCAGGAGCGTCAGGAAAGGCGCAGGGCGGCGGCGCTGCCTCCGCTCCCGGAGGAGTATCCTGGCGGATACGTTCCGGAGCAGAGCGCAGTGCAGCTTACAATGGACGCCCTTGAGGTCAATAAGATTGTGGCCCCGTCGGAGCGGGAGCTGATTTCGTTCCTGCTGCAG
>JAGCYZ010000075.1 GCA_017960545.1 Bacteroidales bacterium | reverse complement strand
ATGCTGTATCCTACGGACAGCATACTCTTGAGCAGGGCCTCGTAATAGTTGTCTCCTATGCAGGCCACCTCTCCGGTGGAAGCCATATCCACTCCGTGGACGGGATCCGCCTGAAGAAGCCTGGCAAAGGAGAATTGGGAACTCTTCACGCCCACATAGTCTATGTCCGCGAAGTTCTTGGCGTATGCCTCCACTTTCTTTCCCAGCATAATGTCCGTGGCCAGGCCGATGAAGTTGAACTTTGTGATCTTGGACACGAAGGGGAAACTCCTTGAAGCGCGGAGGTTGCATTCAATCACCCTGAGCTCGTTGTTCTTTGCAAGGAACTGGATGTTGAACGGACCGGATATCTTCAGCCCGGCAGCAATCTTGCGGGCGATCTTCATTATTCGGCGGATGGTCTCGTAGTACAGCTTCTGGGCGGGGAATACTACCGTGGCGTCACCTGAGTGCACTCCCGCGTATTCAATATGTTCGCTGATAGCGTAGCATTTGATTACTCCATCCTGCGCCACGGCGTCAATTTCAACCTCCTTGGCCCTCTGAAGGAACTCCGTTGCAACTACCGGATGCTCCTGGCTCACCACTGCCGCATTCCGCAGCGATTCTTCAAGCTCGTCACGGCTCAGCACCACTTTCATAGCTGCGCCCGAAAGGACGTACGATGGGCGGATAAGGATGGGAAGCCCCACTTCATCGGCGAAGGCATTCACATCCTCTATGCTGGTAAGTTCCTTCCAACGCGGCTGGTCTATACCAAGGGAGTCGCACATAGTGGAGAACTTCTCGCGGTCCTCCGCCATATCGATGGATTTTGCCGATGTGCCCAGGATCTTCACTCCGTTGGCATCCAGCTGCATTGCCAGGTTGTTTGGAATCTGGCCTCCGGTGGATACAATCACGCCCATAGGGGATTCCAGCTCACATATGTCCAGCACCCTTTCAAGGGAGAGCTCGTCAAAGAAAAGCCTGTCGCAAATGTCATAGTCCGTGCTTACGGTCTCGGGGTTGTAGTTGATCATCACGGCCCGGTAGCCGCTTTCCTGGATCTTTTTTACAGCGGTTACGCTGCACCAGTCAAACTCCACGCTGCTGCCAATACGGTATGCTCCGCTGCCAAGCACTATAACGGAGCGGCCGTCACGCTCAAATTCTATGTCGTGTTCGGTGCCGTTGTAAGTGAGGTACAGATAATTGGTCTGGGCGGGGTATTCACCTGCCAGGGTGTCAATATGCTTGACTGCGGGGAGGATTCCCAGTTCCTTGCGCCTGGCACGGGCCATCATTCCGGCTTTGTGCAGGTCCTTTTCTGTCTTGCCGGCAACGAACCTTCCTATCTGCCAGTCAGAGAAGCCCAGTTTCTTGGCGCCCAGAAGCGTCTGATAATCAAGGTCTTCCAAAGAAGGGACATCCTGCAGGCGCTTCATATACTGGTATATGTTTTGGAGCCTGAACAGGAACCACTTGTCTATCTTGGTAATCTGGTAGAGGTCTTCTATGTCGTAGCCTTCGTCAAACGCCTGGCATATTGCAAGGATGCGCTTGTCTGTAGGGTGGCTCAGTTCGTACTTCACGTCAGGGATGTCCAGGGAGTTCCCCACGAATCCCCTCAAGCCAACGCCTACCATCCTGAGGCCTTTCTGGATGGCCTCCTCGAACGAGCGTCCTATTGCCATCACCTCGCCCACGGACTTCATTGACGATCCGATGAGCTTGGATACGCCCTCGAACTTTCCAAGGTCCCAGCGCGGGATCTTGCACACCACATAGTCCAGCGCCGGCTCGAAGCACGCGGAAGTAACCTTGGTGACGGCGTTGGGGATTTCGTGAAGGCCGAAGCCAAGTCCAAGCTTTGCCGCCACAAAGGCCAGAGGGTATCCGGTGGCCTTGGAGGCAAGGGCTGACGAGCGGCTGAGCCTGGCATTGACCTCTATTACGCGGTAATCGTCCGAATTGGGATCCAGGGCGTACTGCACGTTGCATTCGCCAATTATTCCTATATGGCGAATGATGTCGATGGCAATTCGGCGCAGCCGGTGATATTCGTGGTCGCTGAGCGTCTGCGACGGTGCTACAACTATGCTCTCGCCCGTATGGATGCCCAGCGGGTCCAGGTTCTCCATATTGCAGACGGTGATGCAGTTGTCATATCGGTCGCGCACAACCTCGTATTCAATCTCCTTCCAACCCTTGAGGGATTCTTCTATAAGGATCTGCGGAGAGTATGTGAAAGCGCTTGAAGCAAGTTCCTCAAGCTCCTTGTCATTTGTGCAGAAGCCGGAGCCCAGGCCGCCCAAGGCGTATGCTGCGCGTACAATGATAGGGTAGCCTATCTCCTTGACCGCCGCCATCGCTTCTTCCATATTGTTTGCTGCGATGCTCCTTGGCGTCTTCACGCCAATGTCGCGCATCATAGATGCGAAGAGTTCGCGGTCCTCTGTGTTGATTATGGCCTGGACCGGGGTTCCAAGCACCTGCACTCCGTATTTTTCAAGTACGCCGTTGCGGTAAAGCTCTACGCCGCAGTTCAAGGCGGTCTGGCCGCCAAATGCAAGCATTATGGCATCCGGGCGCTCCTTCTCTATCACTTTCTGGACGAAATCGGCGGTGATGGGGAGGAAGTAAGTGGTGTCGGCAATGTCTTCTGAAGTCTGGACCGTTGCTATGTTGGGGTTGATGAGCACGGTCTTCCTGCCTTCTTCTTTCAGCGCTTTGAGGGCCTGTGAACCGGAATAGTCAAACTCTCCGGACTGGCCTATCTTGAGGGCTCCCGAGCCCAATAAGAGTATCTTCTGAATCTCAGCCATTTTTCTTGCCCTCCTTGTATTTAGCCATATTGTCCACAAAAACAGAGAACAGGTTTTCCGTATCAACCGGACCGCTGGATGCCTCAGGATGGAACTGAGTGCTGAAGAACGGCTTGGTCCTGTGCCTGATTCCCTCGTTGGTGCCGTCGTTCAGGTTGGTGAACATCACCTCCCAGTCTGAAGGAAGGGTGGCGGGATCCACGGCAAAGCCGTGGTTCTGTGAAGTGATGAAGCACTTCTGAGTCCCGGGCACTATTACGGGCTGGTTGTGCCCTCGGTGTCCGTATTTCATCTTGTATGTCTGCGCCCCAGCGGCAAGGGCCATCAACTGATGCCCCAGGCAGATGCCCATTATTGGCCTGTCTTCCTTAAGCGCGAATTTGAGGTTTTCTATGACAGGAAGCAGCAGGGCGGGGTTTCCAGGACCGTTGGAAACGAACAGTCCGTCATAGTCCGCACCCCTGAAGTCGTAGTCCCACGGTACCAGTGTAACCGTTACGTCGTGCTTGAGAAGACATCTTATGATGTTGTTCTTCATTCCGCAGTCCACCATAAGTACTTTGAAACGTCCTGTTCCAAAAGTCTGGACTTCCTTGCAGGAGACCTGCTCCACCAGGTTCTCCGTGTCCGGATCGTAGAAACCCGGATCCACGCCGTCGAACACTATCTTTCCCAGCATCGCACCCTTCTCACGCAATTTCTTTGTGAGGGCCCTGGTATCCAGGCCATACAGGCCGGGCACCTCCCAGGCCTTGAGCCACGCTCCCAGGCTTCGCGCGGAGTCCCAATGGCTGTAATTCTGGGAATAGTCCGATATGATGAGCCCCGTGCACTGTATCCTGTCGGACTCGAAGAATTTTGACAGCCCGTTCTCCTTTACATCCCCCGGGACTCCGTAATTGCCTATCATAGGGTAGGTGGGGATAAGGATCTGCCCCTTATAGGAAGGGTCGCTGAGGCTCTCAGGATATCCGGTCATAGCAGTATAGAAAACAAGTTCCCCGCTCACTGACTTTTCATATCCAAATGAGAAAGCGTCAAAAGAACTGCCGTCAGAAAGAATGAGTTTAGCTTTACTCATTGTTATAGTGATTTAACCAATTCAGTCAATTTTTCCATAGCCTGCAGGCTTTTATCCTTGGTATTGAAGGCTGTCACCCTGAAATAGCCTTCTCCGCCCTGTCCGAATCCGGCACCGGGGGTTATCACCACTCCCGCGCGCTCCAGCAGCAGGTCGAAGAAGTCCCAGGAAGGCATTCCGGCAGGGGTCTGAGCCCATATATAAGGGGAGTTTTCCCCTCCCGTAGGGTTGAGTCCAGCCTTTTGCAGGCTGTTCCTGATGACGGATGCCGTGTCGAGATACCCGTCAATGACGGCCTTTACCTGCTCCCTGCCCTCAGGACTGTAAACCGCTTCCGCTCCTCTCTGTGAGATATAAGAGGCGCCGTTGAACTTGCAGCTCTGTCTTCTGTCCCACAGATGGTTCAGGGATATCTCCTTTCTCTGGGCGGACAGCGCGGTCAGTTGCTCGGGAACAACGGTGAAAGCGCACCGGATGCCGGTAAAGCCAGCCGTCTTTGAGAAACTCCTGAATTCTATGGCACATTGCTTTGCCCCCTCTATCTCGTAGATGGAGTGGGGGATAAGGGGATCCCGGATGAATGCCTCGTAGGCGGCATCGTAAAAGATAATGCTGTGATTGGCCAGGGCATAATCCACCCAGGCCTTCAGCTTATCCCTAGTTATTACGGCTCCGGTGGGATTGTTGGGGTAGCAAAGGTAAATGATGTCCAGTTTCCTGTCAGGAATGTCTCCGGTGAAACCATTTCCCGGGTTGCAGGGGATAAGGACTATCTCCCGCCCCGTCATTGTATTGGTATCTACATAAACAGGGTAAACAGGGTCCGTAATACCTATTACGTTATTTGCGGAAAAGATGTCGCCTATGTTTCCGGTATCGCTTTTGGCTCCATCGCTTACGAATACTTCCGAAGCCTTGATCCCAAGGCCGGCGTAATCGTTGTCCACAATGGCCTGGCGCAGGAAGTCATAGCCAGGCTCCGGACCGTATCCGCGGAATGTCTCGCTGTGGGCGCATTCTTCCACCGCCTTGTGCATAGCTTGGATTACGGCCGGTACAAGGGGCTGTGTTACATCCCCTATACCCATCCTAATTATGGATGCCTCCGGATTCTTTTCACTGAATGCGGAAACCCTTGCGGCCACCTCTGCAAAGAGGTACCTCTGCTCCAATTCAAGGTAATTGTCGTTTATGAGGCTCATACTTCCACGATTCCTTCGAATACCGTTTCGGCCGGACCGGTCATTACAACCTTCCGGCTTGCCTTGTCACAGTCTATGGAAAGGCTTCCGCCATCCATTATTATTGTGCAGGGTCCCTGTACCAGGCCGCGTTCAACGGCGGCTGCGGCAGTGGCGCAGGCGCCCGTGCCGCAGGCCATTGTTATCCCGCTGCCCCTTTCCCATACCCTCATACGGATGACACCAGGGGAGACTACCTTGGCGAACTCCACATTAGTCTTGTCCGGGAATGCAGGGTCGCACTCTATCACAGGTCCGTATTTGTATAGGTCAAGCGTGTCCGCGTCGTCCTGGAACGTAACGTAATGCGGATTGCCCATACTTACGCCGGTTCCCTGGAAGGTGCGGCCGTCAACCGTCATTGCATCCGGGGCGCCTGTCAGGGAATAACATCCCATCTCCACGGCCACACTTTCCACCAGGCCGTCTTCCCCGATATTCAGGTGCAGCATCTTTATGCCCGAAAGGGTTTCCAGGGCGATATCAGTCTTGGAAGTAAGTTGCTTGTCATACACATATTTCCCAACGCACCGCGCTCCGTTTCCGCACATAAGGCCTTCTGAACCGTCGGCATTGAAGATCCTCATACTGAAGTCCGCCGTCTTGCTTGGGCCTATCAAAATGATTCCGTCCCCGCCTATTCCAAAATGCCTGTCACTGAGCCTTACGGAGAGTGCCGATGGATCGGCAACCGGGAAACGGCCGGCATCTATATAGATGTAGTCGTTTCCCAGTCCTTCCATCTTGGTGAAAAACAATGGTTTCTGTCCCATCTTAATCCTTATTGAAATAATTGTCAACTTCTACGGCCGTCTGCCGTCCGCTTGCGATGGCCCTCACCACCAGGCTGGCGCCTGATTTGGCATCGCCGCAAAGGAAGACATTGGGGCCGAAGGCCGGATGCTCCGGTTTCAGGAATCCCATTGCCAGAAGCACCATGTCGCACTCGATGACCTCTTTCTCTCCCGTCTTCTCCATCTTGGGCCGTCCTCCGTCAGGGGAAGGCACCCATTCTACCCGTTCCACTTCCACTCCGCAAACATTGCCCTTGCCATCGTCCAGGAATTTGTTGGAAGCCAGGCTCCAGCGCCTGGTGCAGCCTTCCTCGTGGCTGGTTGAGGTGCGAAGCACCTGAGGCCAGTACGGCCACGGCGTGGCCGGGTTGTACCCCTCAGGCGGCTGCTGCAGAATCTCTATCTGGGTTACATCAAGGGATTCCTGCCTGTGGCAGGTGCCTATGCAGTCGCTTCCGGTGTCACCGCCGCCAATTACCAGCACTTTCCTTCCTTTGGCACTTACAGTCTCTTCAGGGGAGAACTTCTCTCCCTCAAGGATCCTGTTCTGCTGGGAAAGCATCTCCAGGGCAAAGTAGATACCCTTGAGATCCCGTCCCGGAATGTCCAGGTTCCTGGCCTGGGGGGTGCCGGTGGCAATAACGTAAGCGTCATAGCCTTCCGGGAGTTTTTCAAGGTCGATCTCGGTTCCGCATATAAAGTTAATACCTTCTTGCGTCATATAGTCAACCCTGCGGTTAATAATGTACTTGTCCAGCTTGAAATTTGGGATTCCGTAGCGTACTAGGCCGCCCGGTTTGCCCATTTTGTCAAATACCGTAACCTCATACCCCAGGCAGTTCAGGCGCGTGGCCGCGGACAAGCCCGCCGGCCCGGCGCCAATCACCGCCACCTTCTTCCCGTTCCTTGCATACTGCCGGGGCTTTATGTAGCCCTCCGCAAAAGCTTTCTCAATTACGGAACACTCGTCTTCACGGATAGTCACAGGGGCGTCTATGCAGTGGTTCAGCACACAACTCTTTTCACAGAGGGCGGGGCATACCCTGCCGGTGAACTCCGGGAAATCGTTGGTGGCCGTGAGCAGCTTGAACGCCAGTTCCCACTCTCCGTGATAGATTGCGTCCTGCCATTCGGGGGCCTTGTTGCCCAAGGGGCAGGCCCAGTGGCAGAATGGCACTCCGCAGTCCATACAGCGGGATGCCTGCAGGCGGCGTTCGCCCTCATTGAGGAACTGTTCCACTTCGCTGAAGTCGCAGATTCTCTCATATATAGGTCTGTGTCCCGCTTCCTGGCGGGGTACAGTCAAAAATGCCTTAGGATTTCCCATTGTCAATAATCTCTCTGAACGTTGTCAATCTTTTCCTGAATCTTGCGCATGGCCTCTTCCTGAAGAACCTTCTTGTACTCGATAGGGGTAACCTGGATGAATTCTTCCTGATAACGGCTCCAGTCCGCGAGCATCTCGGCCGCAAGCTTGGACCCGGTGCGCTGCAAGTGCTCCTCTATCAGGGCCTTGAGTTCGTCCCTGCGGGCTTTCTCCTCTATCAGGCTAAGTTCTATCATATCCATATTGCAGTAGTAGTCAAAGTCGTGGTCCTTGTCCCAGACATACGCCAGGCCTCCGGACATTCCGGCGGCAAAGTTCCTTCCGGTCTTTCCCAGGACAACCACTCGGCCTCCGGTCATATACTCGCAGCAGTGGTCGGAAGTCCCTTCCACAACTGCAATCGCTCCGGAATTGCGCACTGCAAACCTCTCTCCCGCCTGGCCGCAAATGAACACTTTCCCGCTTGTTGCTCCGTACAGGATGGTGTTGCCGGCAATGGCGTTCTCAGAAGCCTTGAAGACAGACCGCGCAGGAGGATATACGGAGATGATGCCTCCGGACAGGCCTTTGCCCATATAGTCATTTGCCTCGCCTTCCAGCCTGAACTCCACGCCCTTGGCCAGGAAAGCACCGAAGCTCTGGCCTGCAGAGCCCTTGAACGTAATGTTCAAGGTCCCGTCAGGCAGGCCCTGGGCGCCGTACTCTTCCGTAATGTGTCCGGACAGCATTGCCCCAACGGTACGGTTGGTGTTCACTATGTCATAGGTAAGGGAAATAGGCTGCCTGCTGTCCACCGCATACTTGGTGGCTGCAATCAGCTCGCGGTCAAGGACGTTGAAGATATTGTGCTTCTGGTCCCTCTGCTTCCGGATGGCCCCATTGCCTTCAACCCTGTGGAGCAGCTTGCCAAAGTCAAGGCCGGAGGTCTTCTCGTTCAGCCTGCTTCCGTCTATCTCAATGAGGTCGCTCCTTCCAATTATGTCGTCGAACTTGCGGAATCCCATCTGCGCCAGATACTCGCGTACTTCGCGAGCCAGGAAAGTGTAGTAGTTCACAAGGTAATCAGCCTTGCCCTTGAAACGTTTCCGCAGTTCCGGATCCTGGGTAGCTACACCCATAGGGCAGTTGTTGGAGTGGCACTTGCGCATAAGCACGCATCCCAGCACGATCAGCTGCGCGGTGCCGAAGCCGAATTCTCCCGCACCCAGCAATGCCATTGAAACAATGTCCTTTCCGGTCTTCAGCTGGCCGTCCGTCTGGAGTTCCACTGATCCGCGCAGATTGTTCATTATCAGCGTCTGCTGCGTTTCAGCAAGGCCAATCTCCGGAGATATTCCCGCATATCTGATTGAAGATATGGGCGATGCGCCCGTGCCTCCCTCAGCGCCTGAAACAATGATCAGGTCCGCCTTTGCCTTTGCTACGCCGGCGGCGATTGTGCCCACGCCGCTCTCCGCTACCAGTTTCACGCTGATTTTTGCCTTTGGATTGACATTCTTCAGGTCAAAGATCAACTGTGCCAGGTCCTCTATAGAGTAGATATCGTGGTGTGGCGGCGGTGATATGAGGGAGATCCCCGGGATTGAATGCCTTGTCTTGGCAATGATGCCGTTCACTTTGTATCCGGGCAGCTGTCCGCCCTCGCCAGGCTTTGCTCCCTGAGCCACCTTGATCTGGATCTCCTCTGCGTTGACCAGATACTCGGTGGTGACGCCAAAGCGGCCGGAAGCCACCTGTTTAACCTTGCTGTTTAAAGAAACCCCGTCCTTGGTTCCCTTGAAACGGGAGTCGTCCTCGCCGCCCTCGCCGGTGTTGCTCCTGCTTCCCAGCTTGTTGAGGGCCAGCGCAATGGTCTCGTGAGCCTCCTCGCTCAAGGCTCCGAACGACATTGCGCCGCCCACGAACCTTTTCACTATGCTCTCCTCCGGCTCCACCTCTTCAAGCGGAATGGGATTCTGCTTGAAAGTGAAGAAGTCCCTCAGGAACAGCGGCTCCTTGCGGGAATCCACTATGGAAGTGAACTCCTTGAACTTAGCGTAGCTGCCTTCGTGTGTGGCAATCTGCAGCGTGGCTATGGCCTCAGGAGTCCACGCGTGGCGTATTCCGTCCTTTCGGAAGGCATACTGTCCAACCATTGGAAGGATGTCGCATCCTTCCTCTTTGAAGGCCTGCGAGTGCAGGCGGACGGCGTCCTTGGCAATCGTCCCCAGACCGATACCTTCTATAGTAGAAGAAGCGGTGCCGAAGTACTTGGAAAGGAGCTCGCCGCTGAGGCCTATGGCTTCGAATATCTTGGCTCCGCGGTATGAACGTATGGTGCTGATTCCCATCTTGCTGAGTATCTTCAGCAGGCCCTTGTCCATAGCCTTGATGTAATTGTGCCTTGCAGTGACCTCATCCATCTGAAGCGCGCCTTTCTCCACCTGGTCCTTGATTATGGCAAAGGCCATATACGGATTCACTCCGCTTGCACCGTATCCCAGCAGAAGGGCTGCGTGCATAACCTCGCGGATCTCGCCGCTTTCCACTATCAGGGCGGTCTGGACCCTTTTCTTGATGGATACAAGGTAATGGTGGATGGCGCTCACGGCCAGAAGGGAAGGTATTGCCGCGTGTTCTGCGTCAAGCCCGCGGTCCGTGAGGATTATATAGTTGATGCCGTTGTCAACAGAGCGCTCCGCCGCGTGGCAGAGGGCGTCCAGGGCCTCGCTGAGCCCCTTTTCTCCCTTTGAGGGATCAAAGAGCATAGGGAGTTTCTCCGTGTTGAACCCTTTGTAGCGGATGTTGCACAGGGTATCCAGTTCCGTGTTGGTTATGATGGGCTGTGGCAGCCGGACCATCTTGCAATGGGAACTGTCAGGAGTGAGGATATTCATTCCCACGGCTCCAATGTATTCCGTCAGGGACATTACAAGTTCCTCCCTGATAGGGTCAATAGGAGGGTTGGTCACCTGGGCGAACTGCTGCCTGAAATAATTGAACAGTAGCTGTGGCCTGTCAGACAGCACGGCAAGCTGGGTGTCGTTTCCCATTGAGGAGATTGGTTCCTGCGCGTTGGAGCACATTGGAAGTATTACCTTCTGGATGTCCTCCCGGGTGAAGTCAAAGCCGCGCAGCTTGCGCGCATAGTCTTCCACTTCGTAGTCAGCCTTGCGCCCGCTGCGGAGCTTTGCCAGCTCCGTCCGGCCCTCAGAGAGCCATTTCCCGTAGTCCTGTCCTTCAGAGAGGCTCTTCTTGATGGACTCATCGGCAATGATCTCTCCGGTTTCCGTGTCCACGAGCATTATCTTGCCGGGCTGAAGGCTTCCTTTGGTGCGTACTATCTGCGGGTCTATCTTGAGGCATCCCGTCTCGGAGGCGATCAGCATAAGGCCGTCTTCCGTGACAAGGTACCTTGAAGGACGGAGGCCGTTGCGGTCCAGCATACCTCCGGCGTACCTGCCGTCCGTGAACAACATTGCGGCAGGACCGTCCCAGGGCTCCATAAGGATGGAGTGGTACTCGTAGAAGTCCTTGAGGCTCTGGCTGATAGGGTTCTTCTCGTTGAAAGATTCCGGAACCATCATAGCCATTGCGTGAGGCAGGCTCATACCGGACCTCACAAAGAACTCCAGCGCGTTGTCAAAGGAAGCGCTGTCGCTCATATCCGGCTGGATGACGGGGGAGAAGTCCTTAACGTCTCCAAGCGCCTGGGAACTGAGCACGCTTTCGCGGGCTTCCATCCAGGAGCGGTTGGAACGTATGGTGTTTATCTCTCCGTTGTGAGCCAGCATCCTGAAGGGCTGGGCGAGTGACCAGGTGGGGAAGGTGTTGGTGCTGAAACGTGAATGCACCATTGCCAGGGCGCTGGTGAAGAACGGGCTTCCCAGGTCCGGATAATATTCCCTCAGCTGGTTGGAAGTGACCATTCCCTTATATACGATGACCCGGTTGGACAGGGATACTATGTAGAAATCCCTGTCGCTGATCCTTCTCTCTATGTGCTTGCGCAACAGGTACAGCTGGGTCTCGAACCTGCCAACCTCCTGTGCGCCCGTTATGAATATCTGGACTATCTTTGGCTCAGTCTTCTTTGAGGCGGCTCCAAGCACGTTGGAATCCACCGGAACTTCCCTGATATGGAACAGGTTGAGCCCCGCCTTCTCGGTCTCCTGCCTTATTATGTCCAAATAGCCGGCACCCAGTTCCGGGTCTTTTGGCAGGAATACAAGGCCGGTGCCGTATTTCAGCCTCTCCGGAACCGGGATGCCCTGGAGCAGAATGAACTCGTGCGGAATCTGAAGAAGGATTCCGGCGCCGTCTCCGCTCTTGTTGTCGGCGGCCTCGGCCCCGCGGTGCTTCATATTCTCAAGCACCGTCAGGGCGTTGTCCACTAGTGAATGGGATTTGTCACCCTTGAGATTGATGAGCATTCCAATGCCGCAGGCATCGTGCTCATATTCCCTGGAGTACAATCCTTGGTTGTCTTGTCGCATAAGCGGGCAGTTTAGTTGATGAACAGTATTTCACGATACTTTGGAAGCGGCCAGGTGCTGTTGTCGCAGATTTCCTCCAGCTGGTCTATGAACTTGCGGATAGCGAACAGAGATTCGGCAATCTCGTGATATGCTAGCGCTTTCTCGTATTCGCACTGGATCTCGTTGGCTTTGGCCCTTGCCTGAATCATTGCGTCAACGCTGGTGTGAATTTCCTTGATAAGGAATGAGATATCCTTGATAAGGCCTATCTGGGTCGCAGCCAGAGTCTGGTAGTCGTGAGGGAAGGACTCCTTGCAGAGGTCTATGTTCTGGAGCAGCCTTGTCTGGTAGTCGATGGCGGCGGGGATGACGTGGTTGATTGCCATCCTGCCCATCACCCTGGCCTCAATCTGTACCTTCTTGCTGTAGGTCTCCCATTTAACCTCGTTGCGGGCCTCCAGTTCTTTCTCGGAATAGATGCCCAGGCTTGTGAAAAGCTTGAGGGCGTCCGGGGATGTATATGCCTTGAACATCTTTGGAACGTTGGTCTCTGTGTCCAGGCCACGCTTTGCAGCCTCTTCCTTCCATTCTTCAGTATATCCGTTGCCGTCAAAGCATACTACGTCAATTATGGATTTGATTATTGGCTTGAGGCAGTCCATAAAGGCAACGTTCATCTCCTTTCCGGCGGCCATTTCCTTGTCTACGGCGGCCTTGAATGCGTTCAGCTGCTCGGCTACCGCAGCGTTGAGCGCTGTCATTGCGCCGGCGCAGTTGGCGCTGGATCCTACGGCCCTGAACTCGAACCTGTTTCCGGTGAAAGCGAACGGGGAAGTCCTGTTCCTGTCCGTGTTGTCCACGAATATCTCAGGAATCTCCACTATTCCCACTGACTGGCCTTTCTTTCCGGCAATCTCAATGGGAGTGTCGGACGGAACGGACAGGAGTTTGTGCAGCACGGTGGTCATTGTCTTTCCAAGGAAGGCGGATACAATTGCAGGCGGAGCCTCGTTTGCGCCAAGCCTGTGGGCGTTGGTGGCGGAGGCGATGCTCGCCTTCATAAGGGCGTTGTGCTTCTGCACTGCCGCCAGCACGTTTACAAAGAAGGTGACGAACTGCAGGTTGCCCTTGGCGTCCTTGCCCGGTGCAAGGAGCAAAGTTCCCGTATCGGTGCCCAGTGACCAGTTGTTGTGCTTTCCGGAGCCGTTGATGCCCTCGAAAGGTTTCTCGTGGAAGAGAACCACAAAGCCGTGCTTGCGGGCAATGCTGTTCATCACGTTCATTATTATCTGGTTCTGGTCGTTGGAAAGGTTGGTCTCGCCGTAGAT
>JAGCYZ010000074.1 GCA_017960545.1 Bacteroidales bacterium | reverse complement strand
CGCCTGGCAGGCGATGCAGGATTCCGGCCTCAACGCCCAGGAAGAGGAAGGCCAGAACATTGACCCGTTCCGCCTTGGCGTTTACATCAGTTCCGGAATCGGAGGATTCGAGACCATCTACCGTGAGACACAGAAGATGTTCGATGACCCTTCAGGACGCTGGGTATCCCCCAACTTCATCCCTACAATGATCTCCAACATTGCCGGAGGCCAGGTTGCCATCAAGTTCAACGCCAAGGGATCCTGCATTGACATCCTCACCGCCTGCGCATCTTCCACCCACTCCATAGGAGAAGCGTACAGGAACATCAAGCACGGCTACTCCGATGCCATAATTGCCGGAGGATCAGACCATTGCACCATTCCTATAGGCCTGGCGGCATTCAACAGCTGCAAGGCAATCACCAAGGAGCCCAACCCCAAGCACGCATCCCTCCCCTTCAATGCTGACAGGGCCGGATTCGTAATGGCCGACGGCGCCGCCGCAATAATCCTTGAGGAATACGAGCACGCAAAGGCCCGCGGAGCAAAGATCTATGCCGAGATCGTGGGCTACGGCAGCACCTGCGACGCATACCACGCTACGGCACCGCGCCCGGACGGAACCACCCAGGCCAGATGCATCAAGGAAGCCCTGGACGAGGCCAAGTTCGACCCTGCAAAAGACTGTGTATATATCAACGCACACGGTACCGGAACCCGCCTGAACGACGTATCCGAGACCAAGGCATACAAACTTGCGATGGGAGATTTCGCATACAAGTGCCACATCTCCTCCACCAAGTCTATGCACGGACACCTGTTCGGAGCTACCGGAGCTGCCGAGGCCATAGCCACAGTCCTTGCAATCCAGAACGGCATTGTCCCTCCTACCATCAACCTGGACAATCCCGATCCCGAGTGCGACCTGGACTACACCCCCAATAAACCGGTGAAAGCCCAGATTACTCTGGGCCTCAGCGATTCGTTTGGCTTTGGCGGCCACGACGGCTGCCTCGCCTTCAGGAAAGCGGAATAATATCCCCTACTCCAAGGAATTGAGTATAGCCACGTTTGCGGCCAGCCTTTCAACCTGGTCGGAATCGAGGCTGCACTCGTATATCCTGAAGTCAGCTATATAACTGTGATGCAGGTAGTTGTCCCCCTTGAAGGCGGGACGGCCAAGCCAGTTGTATGCGGGCTTCTGCTCAAAGTTGGTTTTCATAAGGGGCATCTGCGCGTTCTCGCCAACCTTCTTTCCGTTTATGTAAAGGGTTCCGTTGCCGCTCTTCTGGGTATAAAGGACGTGTATCCAGCGCTCTGTCTCGGACTTTTCGCCTTTCATAATGATGGACTCGTGGTTGTAGCCACCGACGCTGGTCTCCACCCTCTGCTCGTTGATGCGGTAGGCAAAATAGCGTCCGGTCTCCGGGCCGCAGGCCTCCTCCGTGGAGAACATCCACACAAAGTAGCCGTAGCCGGGGAAGCGGGGGTTTACGTTTGAGCGGTAATATACTGAAACGGTGAAATCTCCAAGTGAGCCAAGCAGTTCGCCGGCCTTGGGGGTCATATCCAGATAAGAGGTCTCAGTGCCCAGCTTGAGCACCTTGAGGGTGCCAAGGTTGTCAATTGTGGCGCCGCCCATAAGTTTGGCGTCGATTCCGGAAACGGAAGCGTCCTTGACGGTGTCCCCCTCCACATCCTCGAAGGTATAGTGAAGGACAAGGTATGAATCCTGTGACCAGGCATTGAAAGATGCACACAGTAAAGACATTACGGCCAATGCGGCCATAGATAACAGCTTCTTCATATATATGCGGGATTAGTGGTTATTCTCCTGCTTCCTTGAGCCTTTCTGCGTTCTCGGCTATCTGCAGCTGGTCTATGCACTCCTGGATGTCTCCGTCCATAAATACGGGCAGGTTGTACATACTCCAGTTGATCCTGTGATCCGTGACGCGGCCCTGAGGGTAGTTGTAGGTACGGATCTTGGCGGAACGGTCTCCGGTGGAAACCATTGTCTTGCGTTTTGCGGCTATGCCGTCAAGATACTTCTGATGCTCAAGGTTGTAGAGCCTGGTACGGAGTTCCTCGAACGCCCTGTCCTTGTTCTTGAGCTGTGAACGCTCCTCCTGGCACTGCACTACAAGGCCGGAAGGGATATGGGTGAGACGGACGGCGGAGTAAGTTGTGTTCACGCCCTGGCCTCCCGGGCCCGATGCGCAGAACAAATCCAGACGGATGTCATCCCAGCTGAGATCCACGTCAAATTCTCCGGCTTCAGGGAATACGGCAACGGAAGCCGCGGAAGTCTGGATCCTGCCCTGGGTCTCGGTCTGGGGCACCCTCTGGACGCGGTGTACACCGCTCTCGTATTTCATAACGCCGTAAACTCCGTCGTTTCCGCTAAGCTTGAATACAATCTGCTTGTAACCGCCGGAGGTGCCGGGAGCCTGGTCCGTGACTTCCAGTTTCCAGCCTCTCTTCTCTGCGAACTTGGCATACATCCTGAACAGGTCGCCGGCAAAGATTGCGGCCTCGTCGCCGCCGGTGCCGCCGCGGATTTCCACCATTGCGTTCTTGGCGTCGTCAGGATCGGCGGGTATGAGCATAAGCCTTATGTCCTGCTCCATCTGCGGAAGCTTTGGCTCTATTTCGTTGATCTCGTCACGGGCCATCTCACGCAGTTCGTCGTCCTTCTCATTGAGCATTATATCTTTTGCGGATGCAAGGTCATCCAGCATCTTCTTATATTGGTGGCCGGCCTTGATGATAGGCTCAAGTTCTTTGTAGTCCTTGTTCAGCTGGACGAACTTCTTCATATCCGATATCACGGCGGAATCGGACAGCTGCTCCTGCAGGGAATTGAACTTATCCTGAAGGCTGAGGACTTTGTCAAGTAGTGTATTTTCTGCCATACTCTTTAAAACAACGTGCAAAGATAATAAAAATCATCCTATCCCCACTATATGCCTGATGGCAGTCTGGGCGCATACGCAACCGAAAACGGTTGGAAGATAAGAGATTGTCCCCACCTGGGACTTCTTGTTGCGGGTTTCCTCTATGACTATGGCTTCTTTCCTGGGCACCTCGGTGGAGAAAACTGCGGGGAAGCCGGTGCGGATGCCAAGGCGGCCGAGGCGCTTGCGGAGCATATGCGCAAGCGGACATTCGTAGGTCTTGGATATGTCCGCGACGCGCACCGCCGTGGCGTCGAACTTGGCGCCCGCGCCCATAGAGGACACCATTGGGACGCCCTGGGCAAGGCAATACTGGATCAGGGATATCTTTGGCGAAAGGGTATCTATGGCATCCACCACAAAGAGATCGAGGCCGGGAAAGAGGCCACTGAGCACGGCGGCTACGTTGTCTTCCGTAAGGTAATCGTCCACTGTCACCAGGTCCAGATCAGGATTGATGTCCTTGAGCCTGCCGGCCAGGACAGCGGTCTTGGGAAGGCCCACCGTGGTATGGAGCGCAGGAAGCTGGCGGTTTATGTTGGACTCGGAAACAGTGTCGGAATCTATCAGTGCTATGTGGCCAAAGAAAGCGCGGGCAAGCATTTCCGCCGCCGCGGCGCCCACTCCCCCGCAACCCACCACCGCAACCGCGGCGGCGCGCAGCTTGCCCAGGCCTTCCGGCCCCACGAGCAATTCCGTACGTTCCGTCCAGGCCATTATCTAGATGCTGAAGTTGTGGTAATG
>JAGCYZ010000073.1 GCA_017960545.1 Bacteroidales bacterium | reverse complement strand
TCAAGCTTGTCGAACAGGTCGTCCAGAAGGAGGATTGGGGTGAAGCCGTAATTGCGCTTCATTATCTCATACTGCGCAAACTTGAGCGCCACCAGGAAAGATTTCTGCTGTCCCTGGGATCCGCATTTGCGTATGGGGTGGTCGTTCAGCGTAAACAGGAAATCGTCCCTCTGGAGGCCTGCCGTGGTGAAACGCATTGCCGCATCCCTGTCCCTGCGCTCCCGCAGTATATCTTCCAACGCGCCCTTTTCAAGGTCCGAACGGTACTCTATTCCCACCTGCTCCCCACCTCCGGAAATGAATGCGTAATAATCCCTTACCACCGGCGAGAGCTGCCGGGCGAACTGCTTCCTGGCCTCGAACACCGGGACGGCCAGCGCGGACATCCTCTGGTCGAAGACATCCAGCAGAGCCGGATCCGGACCGCCGTCCTTAAGGAGGCGGTTGCGCTGGAGCAGCAGCCTGTTGTACTGCTGCAACGCGCTCAGGTACTCCCTGTCCATCTGCGAGAGCACGGCGTTCACGAAGCGCCTGCGCTCCTCTCCCGACTCCGCCACCAGGGCGTAGTCCTGCGGAGAGACCATCACCACCGGAAGCACTCCTATATGCTCCGATGCGCGGTTATATGGCTTGTCGTCACGCTTGATCTTCTTTTCCCCTCCGCTCTCGGACCTTACGCTGAAGCGGGACTCGGTCCCTCCCTGCATTGCGTAAACGCCGGAAATTGAGAAACTGTCCGTACCGTAGCGGAAATTGTACCTGTCCGTGGGGCTGAAGGCGCTCTTGGTCATCGAAAGGTAATAGACTGCGTCCAGCAGATTGGTCTTCCCTTCCCCGTTGTTTCCGCAAATGCAGTTGACGTTTGGGGAGAACTCCAGCTCCTGGAGGGCGATGTTCCGGAAATCCTGGACCACTATTTTCTTGAGCACCGGCATAGAATACAAATATATCAAAAGAAATTGGTTTTTCTGTAGTTTTTTAGTACTTTTGCCAGCTATCCGGTTTTAGACAAAAAATAATAAAGCATAAACAATAACAATGGCTAACAAAAATGCAAAAGGGACACAGCAGCAGGAGAAAGTAATAGAGTCTGTGTCCAAGACAGAGCAATTTTACAACGAGAACAAGAAACTTATCTGGGGATGTCTGATAGGAATTGTGGTGATCGGACTCGCAATCCTGGGATACCGCAAGTTCATATACGAGCCAAAGGCACAGGAGGCTGCGGCTCAGATGTATCCTGCAGAGGCCTCATTCATCAACGGAGAATTCCAGGTGGCCCTTGACGGAGACGGCAACAACCTTGGTTTCAGGGACATCATCTCCGAGTACGGCACCAAGGCCGGCAAGGCGGTTTATCTTTACGCCGGACTCAGCGCCCTCAATCTCCAGCAGTATGACGAGGCTATCAAGTACCTCAAGAAATACAAAGGCAAGGATCCCATCCTCAACTCCCGCGCCTTCCTGGCCCTGGGCGACTGCTATGAAGGCCTTGGCGACACCGCCAACGCTTTTGCCAACTGGGACAAGGCTACAAAGTTTGACGAGAAGATGTTGTTCAACGCCAGCACCCTTCTTAAGATGGGTATCACATACGAGGAACTTGGACAGCCGGACAAGGCTCTCGAGTGCTACAAGAAAATCGAGGACAAGTATCCCCAGTCCATCGAGGCATACGATATAGCTAAGTACATAACCAGAATAGAAACCGCAAGGTAATATGGGAAGAGCATTTGAATTCCGCAAAGAAAGGAAGATGAAGAGATGGGGCCATATGGCCCGCGTCTTCACCAAGCTGGGCAAGGAAATCACCATCGCCGTCAAGAACGGCGGTCCCGATGTAACCGGCAACCCGCGTCTCCGCGCCCTCATCGCAGAGGCCAAGTCGGAGCAGATGCCCAAGGAGAACATTGAAAGGGCCATCAAGAAAGCCACCGACAAATCGCTCGGAGACTTCAAGGAACTCGTTTACGAAGGCTACGGCCCGTTTGGAATCGCTTACTTGGTAGAAACCGCAACTGACAACAACACCCGCACCGTAGCCAACGTCCGCAGCTACTTCACCAAATGCGGCGGAAGCCTTGGCACCAGCGGATCCGTAAGTTTCATGTTCGACCATAAATGCGTGTTCCGCATCAAGGAAACCGACGGAATGGACCTCGAAGAACTCGAGCTCGAGCTCATTGACTACGGCGCAGAGGAAGTATTCGAGGAAGTGGAGGTTGACGAGGACGACAACGAGACCAAGACCGTCTGCATATACGGCAGCTACGAGTCTTACGGCACCCTCCAGAAATACATCGAGGAAAACGGCTACGAGCTGGTTTCCGGTGGTTTCGAGCGCATCCCCAACGTTGACCTCAAGGAGGTCACTCCGGAGCAGCGCACCACCCTTGAGAAGCTCATCGACCTTCTTGAAGAGGACGAGGACGTCACCCACGTTTACACCACGATGAAACCTGCCGAGGAATAAATTCCATAATCGGGAAAGACACATTAAAGGAAGACTTCAGTCTTCCTTTTTTTGTTCCCTATTGTATTGTTATTCTGCTTAGAAATGATTATCTTGTGCGAGATTTGCGGCTTGGTAAGCCACATCTGATTTTACCCTTAAAAATTATTAACCAATATACCTAATGAGTATTCAAACAGATAAGATTCAGGAGCTCGTAGAACGCAGGGCCCAGGCCAGATTGGGCGGCGGCGAAAAGCGTATCGAGGCTCAGCACCAAAAAGGCAAGCTCACTGCCCGTGAGCGCCTTGCTCTTCTTTTGGACGAAGGCAGCTTTGAGGAGTTCGACCAGTTTGTACAGCACCGCTGCACAAACTTCGGGATGGACAAGACCCACGTTGACGGTGACGGAGTGGTTACCGGACAGGGCACCATCGACGGACGTCTCGTTTACGTTTTCGCCCAGGATTTCACGGTGAACGGAGGTTCACTCAGCAAAACAATGTCTGAGAAAATCTGCAAGGTCATGGATATGGCGGCCCGCAACGGCGCCCCCTGCATCGGCCTTAACGACAGCGGCGGCGCCCGCATCCAGGAAGGGATAGACGCGCTTGCCGGCTATGGCGAGATTTTCGAGAGGAACATCCTTTCTTCCGGAGTGGTTCCGCAGATCAGCGGAATATTCGGTCCTTGCGCCGGCGGAGCCGTTTACTCCCCCGCGCTCACTGACTTCACCGTAATGGTTCAGGACACTTCCTATATGTTCCTCACCGGTCCTGCAGTTGTAAAGCAGGTTACAGGAGAGGAGGTAAGCCAGGAGGAACTGGGCGGAGCGGCCGTACACTCTTCCAAGAGCGGCGTGGCCCATTTTGCCGCAGCTGACGACAAGGAAGGCATCCAGACCATCAAGGAGCTTCTGAGCTATCTGCCACAGAACAATATGCAGAGCGCCCCTGTAAAGCCAACCGCAGACCCTGCAGGCCGCGCAGACGACGCCCTCAACGACATAATCCCCGACAACCCCAACAAAGCCTACGATATGTACGGCGTTATTGGAAGCATCGTGGATGACGGCAAATTCTTCGAGGTACACAAGAATTTCGCAAAGAACATTATCGTGGGATTCGCCCACATGAACGGACAGAGCGTAGGTATCGTGGCCAACCAGCCCAACGTCCTTGCAGGCGTGCTGGACATCAACGCCAGCCGCAAGGCGGCCCGCTTCGTACGCTTCTGCGACGCATTCAACATTCCTCTTGTAACCCTGGTTGACGTTCCCGGATTCCTCTGCGGAACACAGCAGGAGTACGGTGCAATCATCACCAACGGCGCAAAGCTTCTCTACGCATACGGAGAGGCCACCGTTCCCAAGGTTACCGTAACCCTCCGCAAGAGCTACGGCGGAGCCCACATCGTAATGAGCTGCAAGCAGCTCCGCGGCGATGTCAACTACGCCTGGCCAACCGCTTCAATCGCAGTTATGGGAGCAGAGGGAGCTGTTGACGTGCTGTTCAAGGACGCCGGCGAAGAGCGCGAGCAGAAGATCACCGAGTACAACGACCTTTTCTCCAACCCTTACCGCGCAGCGGAGAAAGGCTATATCGAGGATGTGATAGAGCCTCGCAACACCCGTTTCCGCGTAATCAGGGCGCTTGAGACTCTCAAGGGCAAGAGACAGGACGTTCCTGCCAAGAAACACGACAATCTGCCATTATGATGAACCTTTTATTTACCGAATTACCAAACGGACATACAATAACGGACAAAGGGGCCGCCCTCTTGCAGACCGACCCTCACGGCACCACCCTTACGCTGATCGCCGTGTCCACTGTATTCCTGGGCCTGATAATCCTGTACTGCATCTACACGCTGTCAGGAAATATCTTCTCCGGTAAATACAAGAAGGATCCGTCAAAGAAGAAAACCAAGGTAAAGGCAACGGCAAAGGCCGCGGGTATGACCCCGGAGGTAGCCGCCGCAATTGCCCTGGCCCTCAACGCAGGCGCAGGCAACGAGGCTGAGATTGCAGCCCTCACCGCCCTGAGCCTCTATCTTGGCACAAGCACCCACGACGCCGAGTCCTACGTTCTCACAATCAAGGACTCAGGCAGCAGTTGGAATAACAATCAGAACTTTAGAAAATTACCACGATAATGAAAGAATATAAATTCAAGATCAACGGAAACGACTATACCGTTGTCATCAATTCCGTAGAAGGCGCAAACGCCGCCGTTACAGTAAACGGAGCAAATTAC
>JAGCYZ010000072.1 GCA_017960545.1 Bacteroidales bacterium | reverse complement strand
CGGATTCCATCCCCAGAACGTGGCCAACCTCTGGCTTGGCCGCAAATGCATAGTTCCCTGCACCCCCAAGGGCATCATCACAATGATAGAGAGCACCGGAGTGGATATCCAGGGCAAGAAAGCCGTAGTGATAGGCCGCAGCAATATTGTGGGCAAGCCGGTTTCAAAACTCCTCCTTGACCGCAACGCCACGGTTACCATAGCTCATTCCCGCACAAAGGACCTTGCCAAGGTAGCCGCGGAGGCGGACATCCTTGTAGCCGCCGTAGGCCGCCCCAAGATGGTGACCGCAGATATGATAAAGCCCGGCGCCGTTGTAATTGACGTGGGTATAAACAGGATAAGCATCCCCGGCCCTGACGGAGAGCCCGTCAACAAGCTTGTTGGAGACGTAGATTTTGAAGGCGCAAGCCAGGTAGCAGGCTACATCACCCCCGTTCCCGGAGGCGTAGGCCCAATGACCATTACAATGCTTATGGAGAACACAATAGAGTGCTTCCTTAACAGACAATAGGGGTTTTTATCCCAACAGAGAATCTACCGCTCGGTCCACTTGGTCAAATCCAAACCGGGCGGTTATCTTTTGCATACGCGCAGCCACCTCCGCATTGCAGAGATTGCCGATAGAGCCCTCGTGCGTGTGGTTGAGCTTTCCGTTATAGCTGAAGCTGCCGTCGCCAATCTCCGCGGCCACCTGCCTGTAGGCGTCCCTGAAAGGCACGCCGGAGGCAGCCAGCGCGTTCACCTTCTCCACGCTGAACGCCAGTGCATAGCGCGAGTCCTCCATTAGGCCGTCCTTTACCTGGATGTTCTCTATGGCAAAGCAGGCTATGTCCAGGCAGTCCGCCATCTCGTCGAACATAGGGATGAAGAGCTCCTTGATCAACTGCATATCCCTGAAATAGCCGGAAGGCAGATTGCCGGTTATGAGGCGTATGTCCCCGGGAATCCCGGAGATGCGGTTGCAATGCGCGCGCAGCAGCTCGAACACATCCGGATTTTTCTTGTGGGGCATAATGCTGGAGCCGGTGGTCATCTGCACCGGGAGGGTCACGAAGGCAAAGTTCTGGCTGTTGAACAGGCAGCAGTCGTATGCCAGACGGCCCACGGTCTCCGCAATGCAGGACAGCGCCATTGCAATAATGCGCTCCGTCTTTCCCCTGCCCATCTGCGCATAGACGCTGTTGTAGTCAAGGTCTGCGAATCCCAGAAGGCGTGTGGTCAGTTTCCTGTCAAGAGGGGCGGATGAGCCGTATCCCGCCGCAGTTCCCAGAGGGTTGCGGTTGGTCACGTCCCAGGCCGCCAGGAGCATCTGCATATCTGAGGTAAGGCTTTCCGCATACGCGCCGAACCACATTCCAAAAGATGAGGGCATTGCCACCTGAAGGTGCGTATAGCCCGGCATAAGCACATCCTTGCACTCTTCGCTGCGCTTCTGGAGCACCTCGAAGAGTTTCTGCGCCTTGGCTGCAATCTCCTTGATCCTGTCCCTGGAATAAAGCTTGAGGTCAACCAGCACCTGGTCGTTGCGGGAGCGTCCCGTGTGGACTTTCTTGCCCACAGGGCCCAGTTTGCGGGTAAGCATAAGCTCCACCTGGGAGTGGACGTCCTCCACCCCTTCCTCAATTTGAAAAGTACCCTCAACCGCGCTCTTGTAAATAGCCTTCAGTTCCGGCAGAAGCACATCCAGCTCAGCCTTCTCCAGCAGTCCAACCTCCTGAAGCATAGTGATATGAGCCATTGTGCCAAGGACGTCATACGGAGCCAGGACAACGTCCAGTTCCCTGTCCCTGCCAACGGTGAAGCGCTCTATCTGAGCATCGGTATCGTAACCTTTATCCCAAAGTTTTCCAGCCATATTCCCTATAATTGAAGCCCGTCAAGAAGGGCCGTGTAAATGTCAACTCCCTGTTCTATCTCAGAGCGCAGGATGAATTCGTCCGCGGTATGCGAGCGGGACGAATCTCCCGGACCTATCTTTATTGTGGTGAACGGACAAACGGACTGGTTGCTGGTGGTAGGCGACCCGTACGTGCCAAGTCCCAGGGACAGCCCCTTGCGCACTATTGGGTGGTCAAGGCTTATGTGGGCGCCGTTCAGGCGGGTGGAACGCGGGGCGAACTCGCTCTTCACGTTCTGCCTCAGCACCTCCAGGATCTGGAGGTTGTCGTAAATGCCGTTTGAGCGTACATCCACTACAAATTTACACATATCCGGGACAACATTGTGCTGTGTGCCCGCATTTATCATTGTAACGGTCATCTTGACCGGACCGCAGAACTCGGAAACCTTCTCGAACTTATATGTACGGAACCATTCCAAGTCCTCCATCGCCTTGTAAATGGCATTCACGCCCTCTTCCCGGGCGGCGTGGCCGCTCTTGCCGTATGCGGTGCAGTCCAGCACCATAAGGCCTTTCTCCGCCACCGCCATCTGCATTCCGGTAGGCTCCCCTATCACGCCAAGGTCCACTTTCCCCAGGAGCGGGATTATGGCCTCTATGCCATTGATTCCCCCCACTTCCTCCTCCGCCGTAACGGAATAGATGAGCCTGTAGGGCTGAGGCTTGAGGGTAAGCCGCCTATAGACCTGGAGCAGCGCCACCAGGGCGCCTCCGCAGTCATTGCTGCCAAGTCCGTAAACCACTCCGTCTTCCTCAGAAGCGGCATACGGGTCCCTTGTATAGCCGGATGCCGGCTTCACGGTGTCCAGATGCGCGTTCAGCAGGATTGTGGGCTTGGAGGATTCAGGCTCGGACTCAACCCAAAGGTTGTTGCCCTTGCGCTTCACATCCAGGCCTGTGCCGCGCAGATATCCTTCCAGGAAATCCGCACCGGCATCCTCGCCCCGGCTGGGACGCGGAATGGCTATGAGCTTCTTAAGCAGTTCTATCATATTATCTCAGTACCGGAATCGGTTCCCAGATTGTTGGCATTGGTAATGACCACCTTGTTCACGCCGGCGTCTATCGCGGCAAAGGCGTTGTCCAGCTTTGGAATCATTCCTCCGCTGATGACGTCCTCCTCCAGATAGCGCTCGTAGTCCGCCTTGCGCATCTCGCGGATGACGCTGGAGGGGTCGTCCGGATCCAGCAGCACGCCGTTCTTCTCAAAGCAGAAAGTCAGGGTGACGTCGTACTCCACCGCCAGCGCCTGGGCCAGCGAGGAGGCGATTGTATCCGCATTGGTGTTGAGCAGCTGCCCCAGTCCGTCGTGGGTTATAGGGCAGAGCACCGGCACCGCTCCGGAGTCTATGAGCATCTTCAATGCCTTGGTATTCACTTCCTTTACGTCTCCCACAAAACCGTAGGAGATGACGCCTTCCGGGCGCTTTGCGCTGCGGATTATGTTCAAATCCGCGCCGCACAGGCCCACGGCGTTCACGCCTTTGGCCTGCAGCTCTGCCACAACGTTCTTGTTGACCAGTCCGGCATAGACCATAGTCACTATCTTGAGCATTGGCTCGTCCGTGATACGGCGGCCGTTCACCATCAGGCTCTCTATGCCCATATCGGAAGCGATCTTGGTTGCCGTGCGGCCTCCGCCGGTAACCAGTATCTTATTCCCCTGGATTGAGCAGAAAGACCCAAGAAGGGTGTTCAGGCTGGCATCGTCCTCAACCACCTGTCCGCCTACCTTTACTATGTTAAGGCTCTTTTTCATACTACATTTCCTCCAGCATTCGTTTCATTACCACCTGTGCGGAAACCACCCTGTTAGCGGCCTCCGGGATTACCAGGCTCCTGGGAGAGTCTATAACCTCGTCCGTCACAATCATATTCCTGCGCACAGGAAGGCAATGCAGGAAATGGGCATTGTTTGTAACGGCCATCTGCCTTGCCCCAACCGTCCAGGACATATCCTTGTTTATGACCTGCCCGTAAGGGGTCATCGCAGACCAGTTCTTAGCATACACGAAATCCGCTCCCTCAAAGGCCTCCATCTGGTCATAAACCACGCGGGCGTTGCCCACGAACTGCGGATCAAGTTCATATCCTTCCGGCTGGGCTATCACAAAGTCCACGTCGGCGGCGTTCATCCATTCCGCGAAGGAATTGGGCACCGCCTGTGGCAGGGCACGCGGATGGGGCGCCCAGGTCATCACCACCTTGGGACGCTTCTTGGTCTTGTACTCCTCAATGGTGAACAGGTCTGCAAACGCCTGGCAAGGATGCACGGTGGCGGATTCAAGGCTTATCACGGGTTTGCCGGAGTAGTCTATGAACTGCTTCAGGATGGTCTCGTTATAGTCGAACTCCTTGTCAGTGAGGCCCGCGAAGGAACGCACGCCAATAAGGTCGCAATAGCTTCCTATGACCGGGATGGCCTCCTTGAGGTGTTCGGACTTGTCTCCGTCCATCACTACTCCCATTCGGGTTTCCAGCTTCCAGCTGTCTCCGTTCACGTTGAGCACTATTGGGTCCAGACCCAGGTTCAGGGCCGCCTTCTGGCTGCTGAGGCGGGTGCGCAGGCTGTTGTTGAAGAACACCAGGATAATGGTCTTGTTCTTTCCCAGATGCTGCCACGCATAAGGGGTTGCCTTGACCTGCTTTGCCTCTTCCAGGGCCTTTGCAAGATCTCCTATATCTTGTACGTGAAAGAACGATTTCATTTCAATACTTCTTTAAATGCTTGGATAAATGTGTCAGCCTGGGCTTTTGTAAGTACCAGAGGCGCCAGCAGCCTTATCATATTCTTCCCTGCCACGCCCGTGAAGATGTGCTTTTCATAAAGCAGCTGCGAGCGTATGGGAGCGACGGGAACGTTGAACTCTATGCCAATCATAAGGCCGCGTCCCCTCACCTCCTTGATCAAAGGAGATGCAGGTATGGATGCCTTCAGATACTCTCCCACCTCCAGGGCGTTCTGCACCAGGCCTTCGTCCTCAATTATGTCCAGAACCGCAAGGGCCGCAGCCATTGCAAGGTAGTTGCCGCCGAACGTGGTGCCCAGCAGGCCCTTTGAGGCCTTGAACTTGGGCGATATGAGAATGCCGCCGCAGGGGAAACCGTTGGCTATGCCCTTGCCCAGGGTGACTATGTCCGCGCTGACGCCGTCCCACTGATGGGCGAAGAACTTGCCGCTGCGGCCGTAGCCGCACTGGACTTCGTCCATTATGAGGCAGGCACCGTACTTGTCGCACAGGGCGCGCAGCTCAGCAAGGAATCCCGGGCGCGGGATGTTTATGCCTCCGCATCCCTGGATGGCCTCTATGATCACGCCGGCAACGTCGCCGCCTTCCAGCACCTTCTCCACCCCTTGGGTGTCGTTCAGGTCGCAGTAACTGACTTTATGTACCGCATTGAACGGAGATACTATACCGGGATTGTCCGTAACCGCCACTGCGCCGGAAGTGCGGCCGTGGAAACTCTTGCGGAACGCTATCACGCGGTCCTTCCCTGTATGGAAGGACGCAAGCTTGAGGGCGTTCTCGTTGGATTCCGCGCCGCTGTTGTCCAGGAACAGCGAGTAATCGGGGTAGCCGCTGATCTCCCCCAGCCTTGCGGCAAGCTCCTCCTGGAGGGGGTTGCGCACGCTGTTGGAATAGAAGCCTATCTTGTCCAGCTGGTCCTTGAGCGCCTGCACGTAATGCGGATGCGAGTGCCCCACGGAAATTACCGCGTGACCTCCGTACAGGTCCAGGTATTCCTGGCCCTTGTCGTCCCAGATGGTGCAGCCGCTGGCCTTTACCGGGGTTACGTCAAAGAGTGAATATACGTCAAATAATTGCATTGTCTCAGAATTTGGATGCCTTCAGGCGCAGCCCCGCGTCCTGCGGAAGCCCGAAGATTATGTTCATATTCTCTACCGCCTGTCCGGAGGCACCTTTGAGGAGATTGTCTATCATACTGATAATGTGGAGCTTATCCCCATATTTGCGTACGTAGAGCACGGCCTTGTTGGTATTCACCACCATCTTGAGGTCAGGATTGGAATCCACCACGGTGACAAAGGGGGACTTTGCGTAGAAGCCCTTGTAAAGTTTTACGGCCTCCTCCTCACTGAGGTCACACTCCGTATATACGGAAGCCATTATTCCGCGGGCGAAATCTCCCCTTACCGGCACAAAGTTGATCTTTCCGCACCAGGACGGGCTGAAAGTGGAAAGAGTCTCCTTGATCTCCGCCAGATGCTGGTGGGTGAATGCCTTGTAAACGGAAATGTTGTTGGTCCTCCAGCTGAAATGTCCGGTTTCCTGAAGCTTCTGTCCCGCTCCGGTGGAACCGGTGATGGCGGTCACGTGGACCTCTCCCAGTTTGTCTATTGCCGCCAGCGGAAGGGTGGCAAGCTGTATAGAGGTGGCGAAGCATCCAGGGTTGGCAATGTGCCGCGCCTTCTCTATCCTGTCCTTGAAAGCGTCTGTGAGTCCGTAAACGAAGTCTCCGGCATCGGCCTTGAGCCTGAAGTCGTTGGCAAGGTCAATTATGGCGCCTTTGTATCCGGTCGGGAAGGATGCCACGGTGTCCTTTGAATTGCCGTGACCACCGCAGAGGAACACCACGTCCACATCCATAACGGGCGCGTCCGCGCTGAATTCAATGTCGGTCTCCCCCACCAGGTCTGAATGAGCCTTCCAAAGGGGCTCGCCGGCGTGGCTGGTGCTCTGCGCAAAGACGATCTTCACGTCCGGATGTCCCAGAAGCACCCTTATGAGTTCTCCGCCGGTGTATCCGGCAGCTCCTATGATACCTGCTTTAACCATCGGCTACAAGTCTTTTTCCAGTTCCTCGCCTTCCTGGGTATGGTTGGCATAATAAACCCTCAGAGGAGTGGAGCTTACCTTTATGAAGCCCTTTGCATCCTCGCTGGTCCAGCCTTTCTGCATCTCCCCGTACTCTCCGAACTTGGTCTTTACCAGGTCGTCCTTGGACTCAACGCCCACGGTGGAGAAGCAATACGGCTGCAACTGCATTGACACTACGCCATTGACGTTGCGCTGGCTGCTCTCCAGCATTGCCTCAATGTCCCTCATCACGGGCTCCAGGTACTGGCTCTCGTGCAGGAACATCCCGTACCAGTTGGCAACCTGGTCCTTCCAGTACTGCTGCCACTTGCTCAGGGTGAATTTCTCCAGGAACTTATGTGCCGATATGATGAGCATAGGCGCGGCGGCCTCGAAACCTACGCGGCCCTTGATGCCTATGATTGTGTCTCCCACGTGCATATCGCGGCCAACTCCGTAAGGGGCTGCAATGCTCTCTACATACTGGATTGCGGCAACCTTGTCAGTGAATTCCTTGCCGTTCACGCTGCACAGCTCTCCTTCCTTGAAGCCAAGCTTGATTATTTCAGAGCCCTGCTTTGTAACCTGCTTGAGGTATGCGCTCTCAGGCAGTCCCTGTGCGGAATCCAGGATT
>JAGCYZ010000008.1 GCA_017960545.1 Bacteroidales bacterium | reverse complement strand
GTTTTGGCTGGGTGGGTTGTGCCTCCGTCGCCCGTGGCCGCCGGTGGCCTCGTGAAGGGGTGGTGGGCGCCTGCGCCTGACGGGATGGAGCGAAGCGGACGGCTACGGAGGCACTACCCTCCCAGCCACCAAGCTATCGTCTATCTATTTCAACGTATTTGTTTTCGTCAGTGATGCAGCGGTAGGCAGGACGGATGATTCTACGGCCAGTGAATCCCAATTCCTCGTTGCGGTGGGCGCACCACCCCACAATCCTTGCCATAGCAAAGAGAGGGGTGTAAATATCGCGGGGAATTCCAATCATATCATATACGAATCCGGAGTAGAAGTCCACGTTGGCGCAGTAGTTCTTGTTGGGGAACCTGGCGCTGAGCATCCTGACAGACACTTTCTCTATCCTCTGCATAAACTCGAACTCCCTGGTGCGGCCTTTCTCCTCCGCCAGTTTGCCGGCCATCTCGTTGAGCAGGACGGTTCTGGGGTCGGACAAGGTGTAAACCGCGTGGCCTATTCCGTAAATGAGTCCGGTTCCGTCAAAGGATTCCTTGTTGAGGATTCCGGCGAGCACTTCCTCAATCTCGTTCTCGTCCTCCCAGTTCTTTATCTGCTCCTTGAGGTAGTCCAGCATTGCGCAGACCTTGAGGTTGGCGCCTCCGTGCTTGCCTCCCTTGAGGGAACCTATGCCTGCGGCAATGGAAGAGTAGGTATCCGTTGCGGTAGAAGAGGTTACCCTGACGGTGAAGGTTGAGTTGTTACCTCCTCCGTGCTCGGAATGAAGGATGAGCAGGAGGTCCAGCGTAAGGGCGTCCAGGCGGGAATATTTGCCCGTACCCTTGAGCATATAGAGGAAATTCTCAGCTATTGAACGGCCGGGCTTGGCGTCCCTGATATGCAAGCTGCGGTTGTACTCGTTGCGGCGCAGCATATTGTATGCGTAGCAGATCACGGTGGGGAGCTTTGAGATGAGCTCTATGCTCTGGCGCATAAGGTTGTCGGCGGAAATGTCGTCCGGGTTGTCGTCAAAGGTGTACATTTCCAGGACGCTCCTTTCCAGGATGTTCATTACGTTGCGGCCCTCCATCTCAATGATGTGAAGGAGGGTTTTCTTGTCCAGGGACATATTGTCATACAGGAGGTCCCTGAAGGATTTGAGCTGCTCGCGGTCCGGCAGTTCTCCAGAAAGCAGCAGGTATGCCACCTCTTCGAATCCAAAGCGCTCCTCAGTGCGGATGGCCTTGACTATGTCCGCCACATCGTAACCGCGGAAATACAGTTTTCCATCGATAGGGTGCAGGCCGTCCTCCCGGCGCTCGTAACCTACTACATTGCCTATGTTGGTAAGACCAACCAGCACGCCGGTACCGTCTTCGTTCCTGAGACCGCGCTTGACATCCAGTTTCTTGAAGAGTTCCGGATCCATCTTGGTGTGACCGCGCATACCGTCGGCAAGGCGGTAAATCAAATACTCCTTTTTGCTTTGAATGGTCATAATCAATTCTTTTTAAGGCTGTTAAGTGCGGAGCCGGCGTTGAACCAAACCAGCTGCTGATTGTTGTAGGTATGCGATGCCTGCAGGGTGTGGGAGGTGCCGTCGCTGTGATGGAGCACCACCTGGACGGGTTTGCCAGGCTGGATTCCGGAGCACAGGATGTCAATGGCATCGTCCCGGAGGACCAGGTCGTAGTCCGCAGGATTGCAGAAGGTCAGGGCAAGCACGCCCTGCTTCTTGAGGTTGGTCTCGTGGATGCGGGCGAAGCTCTTTGCCAGGACCGCCTTCACTCCCATATAGCGGGGCTCCATTGCAGCGTGCTCGCGGCTGGAACCCTCTCCGTAGTTGTCTTCCGCAACTATTACGCTTCCAGATGCCTTGTCCCTGTAAAGGGCCGCGGAATCCGCAACGCTCATATCTTTGCCCTCCAGGGCGTTGTAAACGCTTCCGCTTTCACCGCTGAAGGCGTTTACCGCGCCCATAAGCAGGTTCTGCGAAATGTTCTGCAGATGTCCCCTGAAACGCAGCCAGGGACCCGCCATCGAGATGTGGTCCGTGGTGCATTTTCCCTTGGTCTTGATGAGCAAATGCAGCCCGGTGAAGTCCTTGCCGTCCCAGGCGGGGAAAGGCGCCAGGACCTGCAGGCGCTTGCTCTGCGGGTCTATGACAGGCGCCGGACTGCCTTCCTGCGGGGCTATGAAGCCGGGGTCGCAGGCGGCGAAGCCCTGGGCCGGGAGCTCTGCTCCGGAAGGCTCGCTGAAGCGGAAGCCGTCTATGCTGTCCGTGCGCGGATCAAAGTCGAGGCGTCCTGCAAAGGCAAGGGCCACCGCCATTTCCGGCGATACTATGAACGCGTGCGTCAGCGGGTTGCCGTCCGCGCGCTTTGCGAAATTCCTGTTGAACGAAGTCACGATGGTGTTGCGCTCCGGCACACCCTGCGTGTTGCGCTCCCACTGGCCGATGCACGGTCCGCAGGCGTTGCTCATAACCACGGCTCCGGCCTTGCGGAGGATGTCCAGGAGGCCGTCGCGCTGCGCCGTGGCCTTGATCTTCTCACTGCCGGGATTGACTATGAGGGCGGCCTTTGGCCTGAGCCCCGCGTCAAGCGCCTGCTTGGCCACGGAGGCCGCGCGGGCGATGTCCTGGTAGGAAGAGTTGGTGCAGGAGCCTATGAGGGCGGCGCTTACCTGTGCGGGGAAGCCGTTCGCCGCAAGGCGCTCCTTCATCCCGGATACGCCGCAGGCGGCATCCGGAGTGAACGGGCCGTTGATGTGCGGCTCCAGTGCGCTCAGGTCTATTTCAATAACCCTGTCGTAATACTTTTCAGGGTCCTGCTCTATTTCAGGGTCGGCGCAGAGGTATGCGCCGTACTTGTCACATTCATCCGCTATGTCCGCCCTTCCGCCGGCCTTGAGGTATGCGGCCATAGCCTTGTCATAAGGGAACAGGGAAGTGGTTGCTCCAACCTCAGCGCCCATATTGCAGATGGTTGCCTTGCCGGTGCAGGAGAGGGTCTTTGTGCCTTCTCCAAAGTATTCTATTACGGAATTGGTGCCTCCCTTTACGGTGAGGATTCCGGCAAGTTCCAGGATCACGTCCTTGGCCGAAGCCCATCCCTTGAGGGAACCGCTCAGTTTCACTCCTATGATCTTGGGGAACTTGAGTTCCCACTCCATTCCGGTCATCACGTCCACAGCGTCCGCTCCGCCCACTCCCACGGCGAACATTCCCAGGCCTCCCGCATTGGGAGTATGGGAATCAGTTCCAACCATCATACCTCCGGGGAATGCGTAGTTCTCAAGTATCTCCTGGTGGATGATGCCTGCGCCCGGCTTCCAGAATCCCATTCCGTAGCACGCCGCGGCACTGCGCAGGAAGTCATAGACTTCCGCGTTGGCCGCCTTGGCGGCAGGCAGGTCCTTTTCCACGCCGTCCTTGGCGCAGATAAGGTGGTCGCAGTGGATTGTGGAAGGTACGCTTGTGGCGGCCTTGCCGGCGTTCATGAACTGGAGCACCGCCATCTGGGCGGTTGCATCCTGCATTGCAACCCTGTCGGGACTGAAATACGCATAGTCCAGACCTCTTTTGTAAGGGGCCGGTTCCTGTCCCTGGAACAGGTGCGCATAAAGGATTTTCTCAGCTAAAGTTAAAGGATGGCCAAGCGACTGGCGTGCCTTCTCCACTTTTTGAGCATAAGATGGATAGTTGAACCACATATACGGAATAAACTACTAACTTTGCAAATATAATAAAAATTCTTACCTTTGACTATACGGTTAGTTAAGTATGAAAGTTCTTAAATTCGGAGGCACATCGGTTGGCTCCTGCCAAAGCCTCGCAAACGTCAAGAAAATATCAGAATCCCAGGATTCTTCAGTAATAGTTGTGGTGTCCGCACTCTCAGGGGTTACGGACGCCCTTTTGGATGTCAGCAAACAGGCGGAAATGTCCAATCCAGCGTATCCGGAGCTGTTTGAGCAGATCAAGGCCCGCCACTATGACCTGGTGGACGAACTGTTCCCGGACCAGGCTATGAAGGCGGAGACAACCGCCAAGCTGGACGTCCTTTTTTCAGAGCTTTCTGACCTTCTCAAGGGAATCTCACTTTTGCATATACTTACAAAACGCACCTCTGACCAGGTGGTAAGTTTTGGAGAAAGGCTTTCCTCCATAATCATTTCCGAGCTCATAGACGGCGCTCAAATCTTTGACTCGCGTGACCTTATCAAGACTATCGTGCGCAACCACAAGGACGTACCTGATTTCAAGGTTACCGGAAAGCTTGTCAGGGACGCTTTCAAGGATTTCAAGGGAAAGGGAAAGATTGCCGTTGTCCCGGGATTCATCTCCACCGACGCGGAAACCGGTATTATAACCAACCTTGGCAGGGGCGGATCGGATTACACCGCCAGCATAATTGCTTCTGAACTTGGTGCGGACTGTCTTGAGATCTGGACGGACGTGGACGGCTTTATGACTGCAGACCCCCGCATAATAGAGACCTCCTATGTGATAAACGAGTTGAGCTATCAGGAGGCTATGGAGCTCTGCAATTTTGGAGCAAAGGTAATATACCCTCCCACGCTTTTCCCCGTCAGGGCCAAGAACATCCCCATCAAGGTTAAGAACACTTTCAATCCCGATGCCCCGGGAACCGTTATCAAGGAGGTTTGCGAGCGCCATCAGGACAGGCCAGTAACAGGTATTTCTTCCATCAGCGACACCTGCCTCATAACATTGTCCGGAAACTCAATGGTTGGAATCGTGGGCGTGGACGGAAGGATATTCAGCCGTCTGGCATCCTACAGCATCAGTGTGTTCCTCATCTGCCAGTCTTCTTCTGAAACCGGCATATCCATTGGAGTGGGGGCTTCCGACGCCCCCCTCGCGTGCCAGATCCTGAACGAGGAGTTCGAGCACGAGATTGCCACCGGAGAGATCAACCCCATCAGCGCGGACTATGGCCTGGCAACAATTGCCATAGTAGGAGACGGAATGCGCAACAACGCCGGCCTTGCAGGAAAGCTGTTCAGCACCCTGGGCCGCAACGGCATCAGCGTGATAGCCTGTGCGCAGGGAAAAGACGAGACCAATATCTCATTCGTAGTTGACGGGAAATACCTGCGCAAGTCCATAAATGTCATCCACGACGGATTCTTCCTGTCTGAATACCAGGAACTTAACCTTTTCATCTGCGGTGTTGGAACCGTGGGTGGAAAACTCATAAGGCAGATTGCCGCCCAGCAGCAGAGGCTCAAGGAAGAGCGCAATCTCAAGCTTAACATAGTTGGAATCGCGCGCAGCACAAAGGCCGTGTTCGACCGCGGCGGAATAGACCTGTCCAATTATCAGGAACTCCTTCAGAAAGGAATCCCGCTCAGGAGCGTGCAGCACCTCAGGGATGAGGTCATTGCAATGAACATTTTCAATTCCGTGTTCGTGGACTGCACTGCCAGCGAGGAGGTTGCATCCATATACAAGGACCTGTTTATGCACGGAGTTTCCGTGGTCGCCGCCAACAAGGTGGCCGCATCGTCGGAATACTCCAACTACCGCTGCCTCAAGGATACCGCCCGCAAAAGGGGTGTCAAGTACCTCTTCGAGACCAATGTGGGCGCAGGCCTGCCAATCATCAACACCATCAACGACTTGGTTAACAGCGGTGACAAGATCATCAAGATTGAGGCCGTGGTAAGCGGAACTCTCAACTTCATATTCAACACCCTTTCCGCTGACGTTCCGTTCAGCCAGACCGTACGTATGGCCAAGGAGCAGGGCTTCTCCGAGCCTGATCCGCGCGTGGACCTTTCCGGAAAGGACGTGATCCGCAAGCTGGTCATCCTTGCCCGCGAGGCAGGATATGAGGTTAACCAGGAAGATGTCAAGGCAGACCTCTTCATCCCCACCGAGTTCTTCAACTGCAGCCTGGAAGAGTTCTGGCAGAAACTGCCTTCCCTTGACGCCGGGTTCGAGGAGCGCCGCAAGCAGCTTGAGGCGGAGAACAAGCACTGGAGGTTCGTGGCAAAGATGGAGGAAGGCCAGCTGTCCGTAGGCCTTGCCGCTTTCCCGCAGTTGCATTCGTTCTATAAACTGGACGGATCCAACAACATAATCCTCCTGACAACCAGGCGTTACAACCAGCATCCTATGCTCATCCAGGGCTACGGTGCGGGAGCAAGCGTTACGGCGGCGGGAGTTTTCGCAGACATTATGAGCATAGCCAATATCTAGCCTATGAAAAAGACCATAAAAGTATTCGCCCCGGCTTCCATAGCCAATATGGGATGCGGCTTTGACATTATGGGAATGGCGCTTGACGAGGTTGGAGACATCCTGCAGATCAGTGCCGAGGAGGGTGAGGGCATCACCATTGAGAACCAGTCAGGCGTGCCCCTTCCGGATGACATAGAGATGAACGTGATAACCCCGGTTATCCGCAAGTTCTTCCAGATGACCGGCACTTCCGCAAAGATAGACGTGGTTATACTCAAGAAGATATATCCGGGATCAGGAATAGGCTCAAGCGCCGCGTCCAGCGCCGCAGCAGCCTATGGTATGAACGAGCTGTTCGGCTGTCCGCTGAGCGAGGAGGACGTGGTGGTATGCGCTATGGAAGGTGAAAACCTGGCCAGCGGCGGCTATCACGCGGACAATGCGGCGCCCGCCGTGATGGGAGGCATAATCCTTATCCGCGGATACGAGCCACTGGACGTGATAAAGCTTCCGGTACCGGGAAATTTCTACTGCGCAATGATCCATCCTGCAATTGTGGTTTCCACAAAGGAGGCGCGCAGCATTATGCCCAAGGAGATCCCTATGCACACGGCAGTGCTTCAGTGGGGCAACGTGGGCGGCTTGGTGGCAGGCCTCTATTCAGGCAATATCGCCCTTATTGGCCGTTCAATGAAGGATGGCGTGGCAGAGCCATACCGCAAGCAGTTCATCCCCGGATTTGACGAGCTCCGCGCAAAACTGACGGCCGCGGGATCCCTGGCAATGAACATTGCCGGATCCGGTCCGTCCGTGTTCGCGCTCGCAGACAAATACGAGATTGCCCACGCGGCCGAGGCCATCCTCAAGGAGCACTTCGACGCCCTGGGAATAGGGTATGAGTCCTTCGTGGTGAAAGTTTCCAACAAGGGAGCCAAACTGGTAGCGTAGCCGTCCAATGAAGTATTATTCCACAAACGGAAAAGCACCCCTCGCAGACCTGCGCAAGGCCGTTGTAAAAGGCCTGGCGGAGGACAGGGGACTGTATATGCCCCAGAGCCTCAAGAGGCTCCCGGACAGTTTTTTCCAGAGCATTGACAAACTCTCCTTCCAGGAGATTGCGTTCAATGTGGCCGAGGCTTTCTTTGGGGAGGATATCCCCGCAGACCGCCTCAAGGCCATAGTTTACGACACCCTCAGCTTTGACTGTCCGGTGGCAAAGGTCACTGACAGCATCTATTCCCTGGAACTGTTCCACGGCCCAACCCTGGCCTTCAAGGACGTGGGAGCCCGCTTCATGGCAAGGCTCCTGCAGTACTTCCGTGACGGGGACGGCCTGGTGAACGTGCTGGTGGCTACCTCCGGAGACACGGGAAGCGCCGTTGCAAACGGCTTCCTGGGCGTGGAGGGCACAAGGGTGTTCGTCCTTTATCCAAAGGGAAAGGTCAGCCCCATACAGGAATGCCAGTTCACCACCCTGGGGCGCAACATCACCGCCCTGGAAATAGACGGCGTCTTTGACGACTGCCAGGCCCTGGTGAAAAACGCCTTTATGGACGATGAGCTCAACTCCCTGATGAAGCTCACATCAGCCAACAGCATCAACGTGGCCAGGTTCCTGCCGCAGTCCTTCTACTACTTCTACGCTTACGCGCAGATGAAGGCCCGCGGACTTGCGGACAACCTGGTGGTATGCGTGCCCAGCGGAAACTTTGGAAACATCTGTTCCGCCTTGTTCGCCAAGGCGATGGGCCTTCCTGTCAAGAGGTTCATTGCGGCCAACAACATAAACGACGTGTTCTTCAAGTACCTGCAGACCGGAGTCTATACTCCCAAGCACAGCGTGCAGACCCTGGCCAATGCGATGGACGTGGGCGATCCCAGCAATTTCGCCCGAATCCTGGACCTTTACGGCGGCAGCTGGGAAAATATACGCAAGGACATTTCAGGGGCCGTGGTGAACGATTCTGCCATAAAGAAAAGCATTCTGGAGTGCTGGCGCGAGAACGGATATCTGCTGGACCCGCACGGGGCCTGCGGATACCGCGCGTTGAGCGACGGCCTGGAGCCGGGTGAGACGGGTGTTTTCTGCGAGACCGCCCATCCCGCCAAGTTCAAGGATACCGTGGAGAAGGTCATCGGGGAACCCGTGGCCATCCCGGAAAGGCTGGCGGAGTTTATGAAAGGGGAGAAGCAGGCCGTGGGCCTTCCCAAGGATTTTGAACATTTCAAGGATTACCTAAAAACGACAATAAGATGAAAGTAGCCATTGTAGGTGCAAGCGGCGCCGTAGGTCAGGAGTTCCTCAAAGTATTGGCGGAGAGGAATTTCCCAATTGACGACCTGGTACTCTTTGGATCCGAGCGCAGCGCCGGAACCAAGTACACATTCAAAGGAAAGGAATATGAAGTAAAACTTCTGCAGCATAATGACGACTTCAAGGATGTGGACATAGCCTTCACGTCTGCCGGAGCCGGCACGTCAAAGGAGTTCGCAAAGGACATAACCAAGTACGGAGCCATAATGATTGACAACTCCAGCGCCTTCAGGATGGATCCGGATGTGCCCCTCGTAGTGCCTGAGTGCAACGCGGAGGACGCCCTGAACCGCCCTCGCGGAATCATTGCCAACCCCAACTGCACAACCATAATGATGGTGGTGGTGCTTAAGCCAATAGAGAAACTCTCCCATATCACCCGCATACACGTGGCCAGTTACCAGTCCGCTTCCGGCGCCGGTGCGCAGGCTATGGCGGAACTGCAGCAGCAGTATAAGGAAATTGTGGAAGGCAAGCCCGTGACGGTGAAGAAATTCGCCTATCAGCTGGCCTACAACGTAATCCCCCAGGTGGATGTGTTCACGGATAACGGATACACCAAGGAGGAGATGAAGATGTTCAACGAGACCCGCAAGATAATGCATTCGGATGTGAAATGCTCCGCGATGTGCGTCCGCATCTCAGCCCTCCGCTCCCATTCAGAAGCAGTATGGATTGAGACAGAGGAGCCGCTTGAAGTGCGCAAGGTGCAGGCCGCTCTTGCCAGCGCGCCCGGAGTAACCCTCAAGGACGATCCGGAGGAGCACGACTATCCTATGCCTCTTTACACTGCGGGGAAGGACAACGTCTATGTTGGCCGCGTCCGCAAGGACATCGCCAATGAAAACGGCATAACCCTCTGGCTCTCAGCGGACCAGATCAAGAAGGGCGCAGCCCTTAACGCGGTTCAGATTGCAGAGTACCTTATTGCGCAGAAAGGCTAGCCTTGCGCTTGCCAAGCCAAATGAAGAACAGGGCGAGCGGAATGAGGAAGGCTGCCAGTCCAATATAGGCCGTGTAGGCTTCAGGAATGTTGAAACCTATCTTGGCGGTACATATGAACGTGGTGCAGACGGAAGTCATAAAGCACGCGGGGAAAAGGGTCATAATATAGTATGGCTCTTTTCTCTTATATACCAGGTAAACCGTCAGCGCCCAGAACGTGAATATTGAAAGGGCCTGGTTGGACCATCCGAAATACCTCCAGATAACGTCAAAGCCGTTTGCGTTGGCAATGTTGAACCAAAGCAGGGCTCCTGTCACCACAAAGATGGGGATGCTGACCGCAAGCCTCTTGGAGATGTTCCTCTGCTCAATGTTGAAGGCGTCGGCAATTATGAGGCGGGCGGAGCGCAGGGCGGTGTCGCCACTGGTGATGGGCGCCGCAACTACGCCAAGGAGGGCGAGGATGCTTCCCACCGTTCCAAGCCAGTGCTTGCAGACTACGTTGACAACCTGGGGGGCTGCGGTGATTCCTTCAGCTCCCATCTCGGCATTGCCTCCGGCGTAGAAGAAATATCCTGAAACTGTAGCCCAGATCACGGCAATTATTCCTTCGGTTATCATTGCTCCGTAATAGACGGGGCGGCCGAGTTTCTCGTTCTTGATGCACCTGGCCATAAGGGGGGACTGGGTTGCGTGGAAGCCGCTTATGGCTCCGCAGGCTATGGATATGAACAGGCAGGGGAATATCTTTCCGTTCTGCGGCGTCCTGTTCTGAAGGCCGTCCCAGATCTCGGGCACTCCGCCGGGCCATTTTACCAGGAGGCATATCAGCATTGATACGGCCATGAAAATGAGGGAGAACGCAAAGATGGGGTATATCTTGCCTATTATCTTGTCAATTGGAACCAGGGTGGCAATTACATAGTAAACCAGGATAGCCACTACGCAGATCATCTGCACGGACACGCTGCCTTCCTTGATTATGTTGCCAAGGATTACGGCGGGGCTGTAAACGAACACTGCACCTACAAGGAGGAGAAGGAGAACGCTGAACGCCAGCATAACCGCCTTGGTCCTCTTTCCAAGGTATTTTCCTACTATCTCAGGAAGCCCTATACCTCCGTGCTCCACGGATACCATTCCGGACAGGTAGTCGTGTACGGCACCGCCAAAGACGCATCCGAGCACAATCCAAAGGTAGCAGGACGGGCCGAACATTGCTCCCAGGATGGCTCCAAAGATAGGGCCTGTTCCCGCAATGTTCAGGAACTGGATCATATATACCTTCCAGGTTGGCATTGGGATGTAGTCCAGGCCGTCGAATTTAGTGTAGGCGGGAGTTTTCCTATCAGGGTCGGGCCCGAAGGCGCCCTCAGTGAACTTTCCGTAAAGCACATACCCCACAAGCAGGAGTATGATGCAGACGATCATAGTAATCATATCTCTAATTCTTTTTTACGGGGTCGCAGGTGAGGCCCACTCCAAGTTTCTTGAATATCTTGCGGTCCACCTCGCTCAGGAGCACGGTGGAGTGTACCTGGCAGCCGTTGAGCAGCGGCAGGCAGGCAAGCGCCTTGCGGCAGTTTTCGTCATTGATGCTGAGAACAGAGAGGGCCACCAGGACTTCGTCCGTGTGAAGGCGCGGGTTCTTTCCGTGGAGGAAGGAGACCTTGGTCTTCTGGATGGGCTCTATCATATACTCCGGGATGAGCTTGATCTGGTGGTCTATTCCGGCCAGGTGCTTGATGGCGTTGAGGATGAGCGCGGCGCTGGGCCCCAGAAGGGGGCTGGTCTCCGCGCTTATCAGGGTGCCGTCCTGAAGCTCGATGGCGGAGGAAGGAACGCCGGACTTCTCCTTGCGCTCCCTGGCTGCAACAGTGGCGCGGCGGTAGTCCGTGGTGATGCCAAGCTGCTTCATCAGAAGGCGTATCTTGTTGACTTCGTTGTCGTTGCGCTGGCCGTCGGCAAGCCTGCCAAGGGCTTCGTAGTAGCGGCGGATCACCTCGTTCTTGGAGGCTTCGCAGCAGAGCTCATCGTCCTTGATACAGTAGCCTATCATATTGACGCCCATATCGGTGGGGGACTTGTAGGGGCTTTCTCCGTAGATGCCTTCAAAGAGGGCTTTGAGGACGGGGAATATCTCAATGTCACGGTTGTAGTTGACGGCGGTCTTGCCGTAGGCCT
Source organism: Bacteroidales bacterium (assembly GCA_017960545.1). GTDB lineage: Bacteria > Bacteroidota > Bacteroidia > Bacteroidales > UBA932 > Cryptobacteroides. The sequence goes on along the minus strand of JAGCYZ010000008.1, from coordinate 16,632 downwards.
CCAGGTGGAACGGGTCTATCATATTGACGTCGTTGAGGTCTGCGGTGGCGGCTTCGTAGGCAATGTTGATGGGGTGCTTGAGCGGCAGGTTCCAGATGGGGAAGGTCTCGAACTTGGCGTATCCGGCCTTGATTCCGCGCTGGTTCTCCTGGTAGAGCTGGCTGAGGCAGACGGCCATCTTGCCGCTTCCGGGGCCGGGGGCGGTGACTATGACAAGGGGCTTGGTGGTCTCTACGTAGTCGTTCTTGCCGAAGCCTTCGTCAGAGTCTATAAGGTCAACGTTGTTGGGATAGCCCTCGATGGTGTGGTGGTAGTACACTTTGATGCCAAGCCACTCCAGGCGGCTGCGGTATGCGTCCGCGCTTGCCTGGCCGTTGTAGTGGGTGATGACCACGGAACTTACAAGGAAGCCGCGGGAGATGAATTCATCGCGAAGGCGAAGGAGGTCCACGTCGTACGTGATGCCAAGGTCTGCGCGCATCTTGTTCTTCTCTATGTCCACCGCGCTTATGACAATTACAATTTCCGCATCGTCTTTGAGCTGGTCAAGCATCTTGAGCTTGTTGTCAGGCTCGAATCCGGGGAGTACGCGGCTGGCGTGGTTGTCGTCGAATAATTTGCCTCCGAATTCCATATAAAGCTTGTCGCCGAATTCGGCGATTCTTTCTTTGATGCGTTCGGATTGGATCTTGAGATATTTGTCGCTGTCGAAACCGTATTTCATGAGATTGAATGATGAATACGGGATACAAACATAGTAAAAAATGTCTATATTTGAAAGACTAAAACTAATTACAATGGATACTCAGCAGAAATTTGTCATAACCATCAACCGCCAGTTCGGTACCAACGGACGCCAGATCGCAAACCAGATTGCCGCCAACCTTGGCGTGAAGATAGTTGACCGCCAGATCCTTTCAGGACTCGCCCAAAAGATTAACCTTCCTGAGGAAGACATCCAGAAGATGGAGCGCAAGAAACCCACTTTCTGGGAAAGGGTCACTTATTATTACAGGAATTCCCCGGCTATGATAAGCACTCCCAGCGTGGACCTTATGGGTTTGACCTCCAAGCAGGTTTACAAGGAGCAGGTGGACATAATGAGATCCATTGCAGAGGAGGAATCCTGCGTTGTGGTTGGCCGTCTGGGCTTCCAGGTGTTCAAGGACCATCCCAACCATATAAGCATATTCCTTTTCTCCAACGTGGAGGACCGCGTCCTCAAGGTTATGGAGATGTACGGTGTATCCAAGGCTGAGGCCCTCAAGCAGATCAAGCAGGTGGATGACGCCCGCGAGGAGTTCACCCGTGAATTCACCGGCAAGGAGCGCAACGACGCCACCAACTATGACCTTGCCATCAACGTCAGCACCTGGGGCGAGCAGGGCACCCTTGATATGATAATGTCCCTGATAAACGCATAGACGCTGTCTGGGAGACTTCCCTCCCAGACAATGTTACAGGCTGATAATATTCTTTGCGATGCCCTGGACCAGGCGGTTCAGGGCTTCTTTGCTGGCCCAGCCTATGTGGGGGGTGAAGGAGAGGCGCTCCGGGTGGGTGGTGTGGAGGAGGGGATTGTCCGCCGGGAGAGGCTCGGACGTGAACACGTCCAGGCCGGCTCCGGCAATCTTCTCCCCGCTGATGGCATCGGCAAGGGCCTGCTCTTCGACGATGCCGCCGCGGCCGATGTTGATGATGATGGCGCTGGGGCGCATCAGGGCGAGTTCGCGAGCCCCTATGAGTCCGTTGGTGCGGGCGTTGAGCGGGGCGTGGATGCTCACGATATCGGACGAAGTCATAAGCGTGTCAATGTCCACGCTGGGGTAATCCTTGCAGTGCGATGTGCCGGAGGTGGAGAAGTAGATCACTTTCATCCCGAAGGCTTGGGCCGCTGCCGCAACCCTCTGGCCGATGGTGCCCATACCCACAATTCCCATAGTTTTGCCGGCCAGTTCCGTGAAGGGACGGCTGACTTCCGTGAAGATGGGGCTTGCGGAGTAAGCACCGCTTTTGACGTATCCGTCATAACTGGCGGTGCGGCAGAGCAGGTTCAGGATGAGCGCGAAGGTCAACTGCACTACGGAATCCGTGGAGTAGCCGGCGACGTTCTTGACGGGGATGCCCCGCTGCGTGGCGGCATCCAGGTCAATATTGTTCACGCCGGTGGCGGCTTCGCAGATAAGCTTCAGCCGCGGCGCCGCGTCCATCAGGCCGGCGGTGACCTTCACCTTGTTTATGATGAGCACTTCGGCATCCTTTACCCTTTCAAGGGCCTCGGTGGGGGAGGAATAAGGGTAGCAGACCAGATCGCCCAGGGCGGCTATGGGCTCCAGTGAAGCCGCGCCCAACGTAGATGCATCCAGGAATATTATCTTCATATCAATCTTTTTTATACACAAATATACTTATTGTCAGCATTATTTGTTAGATTTGAATAATCAAACTATTAACCGCCCTTATGAAAAGATTAATCCTTGCTCTTGCAGCCGTACTGGCTCTGGCATCCTGTGCCAAACCTGTCACAGTTTGCGTCAATCCGCTTACATATACCGACATCCCTGACAATGATGTGATCAGGGTGGGGAAGGACTATTACATGGTCAGCACTACAATGTATTTCTGCCCGGGTGCGCCCATAATGCACTCCAGGGACCTGGTTCACTGGGAGATAATCAGCTACATCTACGATTATCTTGAAGATGACGACATCTACAACCTGCGTGACGGCAGGAACGCATACGGCAAGGGCCAGTGGGCCACTTCGCTGCGCTATGTAGATGGCACATACTACGCCCTTTTCATAGCAAACGACCAGCGCAAGACCTATGTTTACTATACGGATGACATCACCAAGAGCTTCTGGAAGAGGAACGTGATAGACCGCCCGTTCCACGATGCTTCACTTCTCTTTGAGGACGGACACGTTTACGTTGTCTGGGGTAACGGAGACCTCCGCATCACGGAGCTCAAGCCGGACCTGACAGGCGTGCTGGAAGGGGGAGTGGACCAGCTGCTCATATCGGCCCCGCGCCAGGGAATCAACCTGCGTGCGGAGGGCGCCCACGTATATCATATCGGAGATTACTACTATGTGCTCGAGATTGACTGGCCACGCGGCGGCGTACGCACGGAGACCTGCTGGCGCAGCAAGGAACTCCTGGGCGAGTACGAAAGCAAAGTGGTGCTCCAGGGCAAGTTCGACGGCCGCAACGACGGCGTAGCCCAGGGAGCCATCTTCGACACCCCCAAGGGAGACTGGTACGCTGTTATGTTCCAGGATCACGGTGCAGTTGGCCGTATCCCCACGCTTCAGCCGGTCAAGTGGGAGGATGACTGGCCCATCCTCGGAGACGAAACCGTTCCTGTCAAGGAATTTGACGTGAACCTCAAGCCATTCGGAGAGAACAGGGTATGGGCAAGCGACGAGTTCGACGCCACCGCACTCGACCTGGTATGGCAGTGGAACCACAAGCCTGTTGACAGCGCCTGGTCACTCACCGAGCGTCCGGGTTGGATGACCCTTTCCGCACTCCCCGCCACAAAGATTGCCGATGCCCGCAACACGCTTACACAGCGCTCCGTGGGCCCGGCTTGCGAGAGTGCCGTCAAGTATGACGTTTCCGGCCTCAAGCCGGGCGACCACGCCGGCCTCTGCGCATTCCAGAGCAACTTCGCAGCCCTTGAGATCGAGGTGGCGGAAGATGGAGCCAAGGCGCTCGTAGGCCTGAACCGCCAGGAAGAGTTCCTGCGCATCCCGTTCACAGGTAACGATGTATGCTTCAAGCTCATCTTCGATTTCAACACCGACAGGGCCAAGGTAGCCTATTCACTTGACGGAAACAGCTGGACCATTCCTGATTACGAACTCCAGATGCGTTACACCCTTGATTACTTCACGGGATACCGTCCGGCAATCTACTGCTACAATTCTACCGGAGTCCAGGGCGGCAAGCTTGCCGTAGACTGGTTCCACCAGGAGCAGAAAGGACTTTAAATGAATAATATCAGATTTTTTATTGCGGTGCTGCTGTTGACCGGCGGCACCGCTTTTGCGCAGAGCCGCAAAGTAGATGCATACTTTACTACCAGCGAGATGCCGGATCTGGTAAAATGGCTTCCAGCTCCGCCGGACACAAACAGTGTGCAATTCATCAACGACATTTCACGATACTACTGGGGCAAGGAACAACGCTTGGATCCGGTACGTGCGGACATTGCCATCCGGGATGCGGAATACAGCCTGAGCCGCATTATCAAGGAGTTCAGCGAGCCTTTTGGGATGGAGATATCACAGGAAGGTACGCCGGAGATCTATAAGGTCCTTCAGGAAGGAACCGCCACCTGCGACAGCATATGCACCAACCCCAAGAAGTATTATATGCGCACAAGGCCGTTCGTCCTTCTTAACGAGGGAACGCTGACGCCATCTTCGGAGGCGAGTCTGTCCCGGAGCGGATCTTACCCGTCCGGCCATACCATCCTGGGGTGGAGCGCCGCCCTGCTGTTGATGGAGATCAACCCTGCAAGGGCGGACACGCTCCTCGCCCGCGGGATGATGTTCGGCGAGAGCCGCGTCATAGTGGGCGCCCACTGGCAGAGCGACGTGGACGCCGGCTACCTCGCAGCCAGCGTCGCCTACGCAAAGCTCCATACAAGCGAACGCTTTCTGGAGCAGATGCGCCGCGCCCGCGCCGAATTCCTCCGCCTCACCACCCCCTAACCCCTCCTTGTAGCGTGCCCCTTCGCCATTTCCCATTACCATACCCATTATGAAATTCAGTGGGATGACCGGTATGCCCTGCAGATAGCCAGGAGGCATATCAACCGTCCCTCTGAGCCCAAATGGCCCCGGAGGGACGCCCTATATGCTCTCCAGCCCCTTCTAAGGCCACCTCCCCATCCCTCCGTTTTTCATAATAGGTGTTTGACTTCATTATAGATCAGGCCGGAGAGTCTGGCAACCTGTTTGACGGAGCAGTTGTAACGGCTAATCAGGACTTTGGCCAGTTTTAGACGCTGACCGGTATTAAGTCCTTTGGTACTGCTGACCCCAAATAGTTCCCGGCACACTTCGTTTTTGTTCTGACGCATCTCCTGCATGGGTATTGACAGACGGGAGATTGTACCACCACGGGAATCGACATCTTCTTCTTTGGTGATACACATGAAATAGTTGAACCCCCTGCAGGTCTTGTATAACCGTTCAACCAGTTCATATGCAACGTATTCTCCCGGGAATACCAGGCGGTCAATTACTTGGATGTTACCCTCTATTATATCCTGGGTCCTGAGCAGCTGCCGTTTTTTATAATTGCCCATTTCAGTTTCTTTGCTTCCCTCAGATTCTGTCAACCAGGCAGGTGTACTCCAGTAACCCGGCCGACGGAAGTACAGGGGTCCGCTAGACCATGGATAATCAATTCCGTTGAACGGTATACCTCCTGCGGGTGCATTCTTAATGACATAACAGATCACAGTCTTGAGGTAAAAGTCAGTATCTACTACCTGGTGATGGATTGGAACATCCGCCAGTTTATTCCGTTCACCGTGGGTGATGGCAATGTGGCGGGAAGTCGCCCTGACATAATCGTGCATGAAACGGTTGCAGTCCTCGAATGATCCCCATAGGATAAAGTGCACGTGGGTATCCATAAGGGAGAAAGCCAGGATAATGATTTTATGCTTTTTGGCCAGGACGTAAATCCTGTTCATTCCGTTGATGAAATCTTCTTCATCAATGAAAATGGCATCAACGGCATTACCGTCGGTGCTGAAATGCCAACAGTTCTTGACGGGTATATCCCGGCCCTTTACAAAAGGAGTGTCCAGTCCCAAATCAGATACGATTTGACGGAGCAGACGGTCATTTATCTTCATCTTCAATCCAGCGCCTCTTGTGGCTGCTCAGGGGCCAAGGTATGAAATGGCCAAATCCTTTGCAATACAAAAAACAGTTGTTAGCAAAATATTTGCAAAAGATTGATTATCTTTACATTATCGATGACTGTCCAGATATGAAAACCGTGTATTCCAATTATAGCTATAAGCCTCTGAGTGATAAGGCTTCAAAAACCTTGACAATTGTCCTGTTCTGTCTGGCCGTCATATTCTTCACCGTTTATGTTTTTCACTCAGGGAAATGGCTTAAGCCGGTTGCCCAGATTCTTTCATACATCTTCTACTGGAGCGCATTCTTCCTTTTAACCAGGTATTCACTGAAATGTGAGGTGGATGACGAACAACGTACCCTGAAAGTCCCTTCCTCCGAGGGCAACAAGCCAATTCTGATTGACAACATTGACAAGATCACCCGCCTTCGTGAAAGTTTCTCAGACCAACTCATTTCCGAACTTACCACCCTCAACCCATCCATCAAAGTCAACACCGTCAACTACAGTTAATCCCCCTCCAGTGGCCGCTCGGGGACTAAGGTATGAAATGACCAGATGTTATGCAATACAAAATAGATTAGTTTACTAGTTATTAACCTAGATTATTATCACCTTTACAAATACCAAGTTGCCAATAAGATGAAGACCATTTATTCCAACATATGGAAAAAACCATTGTCCGCTAAGGGGAGAAATATTCTTATGGGAGTCCTTATCTTCATTGCAGGGGTGTTCTACGTAATAGCAATCTTTGTCAGTCAGATTGATGAGATGTATGGGGAATTATTCTTTATCGGGTATCCATTGTTTTTATATCCTGCAATCTGGATAGGATTAGGTTTTCCTTTCCATTGTATTGTGGATGATGAGACGCGCACAATTACAGTTCCTTTCTATCAAGGCAGACCAATGAAGATTGACAATATTGAAACGGTTACAAAGCATAGAAAGAAAAACGGCAAACTACGCAAAGTGAACATTCATGAATTTGGCGCCCGCTATGTGAATGTCCATATCAATAACCGCGTCGCTGATCAGTTCGTTGCCAAGTTAAAAGAAATCAATCCATACATCATAGTCAAGACCGTCAACTACAACTAATACTCCCTACGGACTCCACACCCAACCAAGATGAAATTCGGAGGGACGGGAGGGAGGCCGTGGAGTGGGCTGGAAGGGCTGTACGGCATCCCTCCGGGGCAAGATGGGCTCGGAAGGACGGTTGGTATGGCTCCTGGCTATCTGCGGGGCATACCGGTCGTCCCTCCGAATTTCATCAGCGTTGACTAAGTGCCCGGAGGGTGGGGTGGTGAAAACCCGTGGCCGCCCATGGCCTCGTGAATGGGTGTCGTGAGCGAAGCGAGGGACGGGATGGAGCGAAGCGGAAGGTTTTCACCACCCCACCCTCCGGGCACCGTGAAGGTACGAAGCGGGAAGAATTACGGTAGGGGAGGATGCGATACTGGGGAGCAAAGTGCTTTCGGCGTCAGCCTGCATTGTGGCACTTTACTCCCCAGTATCCATCCGGACCGAGGTCAGTATTTAACCTGGTTATACTTCTACGTTGATGCTCTGGAGGTCAGACTCGCGGGAGGAGCCGCCGTAGAGGATCTGGTACTTGCCGCGCTTGAGGGAAAGACCGTCCTTGGCAGCGTCATAGAAGTAGAATGCCTCGTCGCTGAGCTGAACGGTAACAGTCTCTGTAGCACCTGCGGCAATGTTAACCCTCTTGAAGCCCTTGAGGGACTTGATAGGAGCGTCAGGATTGTCGAGAGCCTTTACGTAAACCTGGATAACCTCGTCGCCGTCAATAGAACCGGTGTTGGTAACGGGAACGGTAAGGGTCATAGCGTTAGGCTTGCCTGCAACCTTGCCCTCGCCATACTTGAAGGTGGTGTAGCTGAGTCCGTATCCGAACGGGTACAGAGGCTGTCCCTTGAAGTACCTGTAGGTCCTGTTCTCCATTGAGTAATCCTGGAAATCAGGAAGCTGCTCGCTGGAAGCGTAGAATGTAACGGGGAGGCGTCCGGCAGGGTTGTAGTTTCCGAACAGTACGTCGGCTGCGGCGATACCGCAAGCCTGTCCGCCGTACCAAGCCTGGATGAGTGCGTCGTACTTGCTCTCCACATTGCCGAATGCGATTGCGCTTCCGGATACGTTGATGACTACTACGGGCTTTCCGGTAGCGTCAAGGGCGGCGAGGAGCTCCTGCTGGATCTGAGGAAGCTCGATGCTTGAGCGGTCGTGGCCTTCTCCCTCGACATCGGAAGAAATACCACTTACCATAACGATCACGTCGGCATCCTTGATGTTGGCGAGTACCGGAGCGAAGTCTGCGGGCCTGCGGCTGTAGATGTCGAATGTGAAGGATGCGGAGCGGGCCTCGGGCTGAGCGAGCTCAATCTCCACGTCATACTTCTGGCCTGCCTTTACGGGGAAGGTGGTAGGAGCCATTCCGCGGCCGAAACCGCCGAAGCCGCCTCTTCCGGCGGGAGCGCCTGCCTGCTCGGCGATGGTCTTGCCGTTAACCTTGAAGGTGTACTTGCTGCTTCCGCGTACGCTGTAAACCATATCGCCGGTGAAATCGGAAACGAATGATCCGGTGTAGCGTGCGGAGAAGTTGGTCATGCTGATGCCGTCAATCCAAGGGCAATCCTCGTGTGCGAGGGCGGGAGAGGTGGTGTTGAGGTTGAGAGGCTGGGTGTAGTCTGTAGAAGCGGCTACGTTGCCGGCCCACTCGGTTCCGTTGAAGTACTCTGCGTGGAGACCCTTTCCGTCGTTCATACGTGAGATGAAGTGGTTGGTGATGAAAGGATCGGTAAGGTCGCAGGCGCGCTCGTAGATGATCTTAGCGCCGGGGGCTGCGTCCTTGATTGCACCCAGGATGGTCTTTGTGTTGGCGGCTGTAGGATAGCCGTTGTAGTTTCCGAGGATCACGCGGGCGTCATCGGCGTTAGGACCTACCACGGCGATGGTGATGTTGTTCTTGCGCAGAGGCAGGATGTTGTTGTCGTTCTTGAGAAGGACGATGGCCTCGCGGGCTGCCTTCTTGGCGAGCTCGGTGTGGGCGGGGCTGCTGAGGTCGGCCTCTCCGAGGTTAGCCCAAGGAAGGCTTTCCTCGGGATCGAACATACCAAGCTCGAAGCGGGAAGTGAGGATGCGGCGTACGTTAACGTCGATGTCGGCCTCGGTGATGAGACCCTTCTCAACTGCCTCCACGAGGGCCCTGTAGCTTGTACCGCACTCTACGTCGGCGCCGGAAAGGATGGCGTCAGCAGAAGCGGAAGCTGCATCGGGGTGAGTGTTGTGCCTGGTGGTTCCGTAGAAGTCTCCGATGGCGCCGCAGTCTGTAACCACGATTCCGTTGAAGCCCCACTTGTCGCGCAGGATATCCTGGAGGAGCCTGTCGCTGGCGCAGCAAGGCTCGCCCTCATACCTGTGGTATGCGCACATAACTTCCTGGACGTTTCCTTTTTCTACGATGCTCTGGAAAGCGGGGAGGTAGGTCTCCCAAAGGTCACGCATTGAAACTGACACGTCGAACTGGTGGCGCAGGGGCTCCGGTCCGCTGTGAACTGCATAGTGCTTTGCGCAGGAGTGCAGTTTGTAGTACTTCTTGTCGTTGCCCTGCATAGCAAGCACGGTCTGGGTTCCCATAACGGCGCTCAGGTAAGGATCCTCGCCTGGAGTCTCCTGGCCGCGTCCCCACCTGGGGTCACGGAAGATGTTCACGTTAGGGCACCAGAAGGAAAGGCCGTTGTGCCAGATGCCGCCGCTTGTCTGGGTCACGCCCATCTGATGATGGTCCGTGGTGTTCCAGACGGCGCGGGCCTCGTCCGATACGGCGGTGTAGATCTCGAACTGCTGCTCTGCGTCAAATGTGGCGCCAAGGGCGATTACCTGCGGGAATACGGTGACGTCGTCGTAGCAGATACCGTGGCAGGCCTCGTTCCACCAGTTGTAGGCGGGGATGCCCAGCCTGTCAATGGAGATGGAACCGTTCTGCATAAGTCCCACTTTCTCTTCGAGGGTGAGGAGTGAAAGCAGGTTGTCAACCCTCTTTTCCAGTTTAAGCTTTGGATTCTGGTAAGGGTATTCGTACTTTGTTTGCTGGCATCCTGCAAGCAGCAGGGAAGAAGCCAACATCAATAGGAGTAGAGTTTTTTTACACATAATATTGTGACAATTGTATGAAATAATCCGTTTTGAGGTATTATATACAAATTTCTAAAAAAAATTCTTAATAAAGAATACTGGATAATATTTTATAAATTTGTATCGGATTATGGTGCTTTGCCGGGCTGTTCCGGCAGGCTCAAAAGGGAAGCCGGTGCAAATCCGGAACTGTGCCCGCAGCTGTGAAATCCATAACGGTACCCAATCTTTACGCCATTGTCCTCTGCAGGATGAGAAGGCCGGGGCCGGGACCAGTCAGAAGACCTGCCATAGTCAAGTTGAACAACAGGGCTCGGGGACAAGTCCAGGTTTAAACGTATCTATATTTATGAAAAGAACTGCATTGCTATTGCTCTGTGGCGCTCTCTTTATGGGCGCCTGCCAAAAGATTGACCAGCACGAGATCCCATCCAAAGACAACGGCCTTACCGGCATTATGGTCAACGTTGACAACTTTGCCTACGAGGCAAACAAGGTGTTCCTGCTCAACGAGGGAAGCATGGGATCCAATAACGCCACCTTGGACTTCCTTCGCCTGCCTGCCGGCCTGTACATTACCGATGCCTTCGGGAAGATGAATCCATCAGTGGGCGGCGGCCTGGGAGATGTAGGCAATGACATTGCCGTTATCAATAACGAGTTGTGGATAGTGGTGAACAACTCCGGTCTGGTGGAGGTTGTTTCCCGAGACGACGAGACTGAGATCAAGGCCATCAGCGTTCCCACGCCACGTAACATTGCCTTTGACGCCAACTATGCCTATGTGACTTCCTGGGCGGGGGCGTTCTCCAAGTATGAAGGCTATGACCTTGTAGATTATTCCAATCCCAAAGGCCAGGTTTACAGGATCAACCTCAAGACAAAAGAGGTCGATGGCCATATAGAAGTGGGCTATCAGCCGGAAGGCATAGCATACTACAACGGCAAACTGTATGTGGCCAACTCCGGAGGACTGACCCTTCCTCCTACATATTCATACGACAACACGGTGAGCATCATAGACGCGGCATCGTTCACCGTAACAAAGGAGGTGGAGGTCCAGGTCAATCTGAATGACGTTTATTCCGATGGCAAAGGCAACATCTATCTGACCACTATGGGCAACTATTGGGATGTGCATTCCGGCCTGTATATGCTGTCGGCCGCCAACCCGGACAGCCCCGTCCACGTTGCGGACTATGTGAGCGTATCCACAATCAATGGCGATACAGTCTATTGCATAGGCACGGAAACCGAATTCGAATGGGGAACGGACCATTCATACAGTTCCTTTACGGTAAAGAACGGTGTTAAGACGGCACTGTCGCTTAACCTGACCCATACTACTCCGTATTCAATTGGAGTCCTGAATGAGAATACCATTTTTGTGGGCGAGCTCGCCCTGTCCTCCTACGAAGACGAAGGCCAGACCAAATGGTCTTCCGATTATTTCAATCCGGGAACCGTTACCTGCTATTGGCACGGCAACAAGCTATGGACCGTCCAGGCGGGTGTGTGCCCCGGCCATTTTGCAATCTATTAGTGCGCCGTACGGGTCTCATAGCATTGATGGTATCCGTCTGCTGCAGCCTTTGGGCCCAGCAGACGGATACCCTTGTGGAGGCCAGGGTGTTCTCATATAAGGTACTGCCGGTGGTGAAGGCGTCCGAGCAGGTGGCCTTCCTGCCCGGGCAGGTGAAGCCATCTGCGCAGGTGAGCGAACTGCTGAGGCGCTTCACGGGGGTGCAGGTGAAGGATTACGGGGGAGTGGGTGGCTTGAAGACCGTGAACGTGAGGAGCCTGGGAAGCGAGCACGTGGGGGTGTTCCTGGATGGAATCCAGATAGACAACGCCCAGAATATGCAGGTGGACCTGGGGCGTTTCTCGGTGGACGGCCTGGGCGCGGTGTCGCTGTACAATGCGGTAAAGACCCAGCGCCTGCAGACGGCAAAGGAGTACGTATCGGGCGCAGCCGTACATCTTATCAGCGAGGAACCGTTACTGTTATGGAGTGACAGCGCATTCAAAGTTCGCTTCAGAGGGGGATCTTTCGGGACCGTCAATCCGTCTTTCCAGTGGAACCGCCGCATAGGTGGTACTCTCCTTAGAGTGGGGGCGGAGTTCCTGTCAAGCAACGGAAAGTATAAATACGATTATTTTGGGACGCCGCTGACCAGGGAGAACGGCGATATCACCAGCCTGCGCCTGGACTCACGCCTCTCCGGAAATCTGATGGGAGGGAAGTGGAGCCTGCTGCTGTACGGGTATGGCTCCGAGCGGGGCTTCCCGGGACCGGTGATCCGCCGCTCGGAGGAGTTCCCTTTCAGCGCGGAACGCCAGGCGGACAGGGACCTCTTTGCACAGGGAGGCTGGACCAAGGACTGGACGGACCGGTATTCATCTGCCGTCAAGTTCAAGTATTCCAACAATTACACACACTATAACACGCATCCGGAGAAGAATCCGATGGCGTTGCCGTACAACCTCCACTACAGGCAGCAGTCCACGTATGTCTCACTGGCCCAGTCGCTTGGCCTATGCGACCCCTGGTCCGTGGATCTCAGTACGGACCTTCAGCGCAATAGCCTCGATTCCGACGTGGGCCAGTTCGTGAAGCCGCGCCGGACCGTGTTCACCGGCGCCCTTGCAACGCTCCTTACGTGGGAGCGCTTCCGCGCGGCCGCGCACATAGCGTATATGGGCGCCTGGGACTTCTTTGACCAGAAGAACGCAGGCGGATGGACGCGCGAGAACAAGTTCAGGGACGCCTGGATGCCATCGGTCAGTTTATTCGTGCGCCCGATTTCCTGGCTGGAAGTCGATGCCTTTGCCAAGCGGACTTACCGCCTGCCTTCGTTCAACGACCTCTATTATTCGCTGATGGGGAATTCTGCGCTGCTGCCGGAGACCGCGGCGCAGGTCGGCGCCGATATCCGGATATCGGCGCGCACCGGCGCGCTGGAATGGCAGGCGCGCCTTTCGCCGTACTACAACCATATCGACCAGAAAATTGTGGCAATCCCCACCGCATCCCAGTTCCGATGGACGATGCTGAACATTGGCAAGGTGGATGTCACCGGGCTCGACGCAAAGCTTCAGGTGGGGCGTGACCTGGGCTTTGCCGACAGGAGAGCGGAGCTGACGCTCCGCTACACCTTCCAGCAAGCCCTGGACCACAGCTCCCCCGGAAGCTTTACCTGGGGGAACCAGGTCCCTTACATCCCGCTTCACAGCGGGGGAGTGGACCTGTCCGTTCTGTGGGAAAGATGGTCTTTCAGCTGGGATACGACCGTGACGGGGGAGCGCTGGTCGCGCTCTGCCAACACGGACGATTACCGCATAGCCCCGTGGTCCATAAGCGACGCTACCCTGATGAACAAATTCCTTACCGGGGGTGTGTCCGAGCTTTCTGTGGGCATCACCCTCAACAACATCTTCAACCAATCCTATCAGGTTGTCCAGGGCTATCCAATGCCGGGTACCATTTTATTGTTAATTTTGGAGTATAATTGGTAAAGAATGCTTAAAAGATTGTTTTTGATTACGATGGCTTTGGCCGTCGCGGTGTCCTGTTCGGACGCGAACAAAGCCTTTGTACGCAAGGCCGTGCGCATAATGGATAAGAACGGTCTCTTTGCCGAGGGGCTGGACTGGGAGGCCGCCAAGGCCCAGGCGCTGCAGGCGAAGCCTGCGAGCATGGCCCAGGCGCACGACCAGGTGCTTGCCGCCCTCAAAGTGGCCGGCGGCAAGCATTCCTTTATACAGAGCTCCCAATCGGTAACGCAGAACGCCACATCGGAGTGGCCCGCCCCGTCGATATCCTTCCAGGATGACGGCATCCCCGTGATAGCGCTTCCGCACTTTTCCGGCAATTCGGACGAAGGCGTCAAATATGCCGACACGGTGTTGAACGCGCTTCCCGACGCCCTTCCGGGCGCGGTCATAGACCTGCGCGGCAACACCGGCGGCAATATGTACCCGATGATAGCCGCTGTGCAGAGATTCCTGCCCGACGGCGATGTCATCCGTTTCCGCACCCGCAAGCGCACTCAGTGGCTTACGCTCGAATACGTGGTGAACACGACCGGAGTCCAGCGCCTGTCGCGCATAGATTGCCCCGTGGCCATCCTCACGGATGACCATACCGGCAGTTCCGGCGAAGCCGTCCTCATCTGCTTCCGGGGCCTGGACAACGTCCGTGTCTTTGGCGCCCCCACCGCTGGATACGCCTCCTCCAACCGCCCGTTCCCGCTACCTGACGGCTCCCACCTCGTCCTCACCACGGGATGTGACGTCGCCCGCACGGGCGAAGCCTTCTGCGACGATCCCATCGCCCCGGACATCCTCACCGACGACCCTCTCCCCGCCGCCCTCGCCTGGCTTCGTGGAGAATCCTGAACAAAAATTGTTACCTTTGCACAGCAAACAATCATACGCTAAATGAAAAAGCTTCTGTTTACATTATTGGTAATCGTCGCCCTTGGCGCAGTTGCCGCATTTACCTGCCCTGACAAGCAGGACCACAAAGATGCCTTATTGTCCGTCGTGAACGAGTCCATCAACACCTCTCTTGAAAAAGAGAATCTTGGTGGTCTGGGCTCCATCGTAGGTTCAATCGGCAGCGGCGTTGCCGGCGCCTACCTGGACAACAGGCTGGTCATCAAAGACCGATTCCTGTGCTCCGTCGGTGAAATCCAGAATCTCAAGGGAGAGGTCAAGAAGGTATCCTTCGGAATCTTCGGCCACGTCTTCCCCCTCAACAAAGACGATCTGCGGGAAGCCCTCGGCGCCTCCGGGTCCAAATGACATCACTTGATGCCCAGGATTCTTGCAATCACTTTCAATGGAGTGCCGTAGGTATATTTCAACACTTTTGCAACCTCCATTTTAAGTTCATCAGAAAGATTCTCCAGATTAGCTTCCCGGCCACAGATCCGGGAAGCTATTTCTTTAGCCTTCTGCCGTGCAGACATATCGTTGAACAGATACACTGTATCATAGACGTTGGCCGGTCCTTCCTTGCCCTTGAATATGAAATAGTTCAATGACTTGGCAGTCTTCATCAGGCCCTTGACGTGTTCAGGTCTGATGATAGACAGAGGATCCGGTGCGCCGTTCTCTAACAGACGTACCCCTTTGGGCAATGAACGGTGAGAATGTACATACCTTCTCTGTGCACGAGGAGACATATCGATGTCACGTGAAGTCATAATAAAATGTTCTTCCCGGAAGTGGGCCGAAACAGAAGACCACGGATAGTAAAACGGATTGTTAGTGAGACCCGCTTTCACCGGATTGTAATAATCATACCCTATACAGCATTTGACATCTTCGTGGTCCTCACACTGCCGTATCTTGTATGGAACGCGCCACAAGACTTTATTTACTCCATATTTCTTGGCATACCACATAGAGTACCGTTTCTTTAAACTCACAAGTTGCCGGTCAATAATCTCAAGTACCCCATAGACCACCAGATGGATATGGTTGTTCATTATACTATAGGACACAATTTCACATTGGGGATCAGATCCAAAGGTCAGTGCTATGATGAAAAGTATCTGGCGAAAGTCTTCTTCGTCCTTAAACAGGTCCACCTCCAAACCTTTGGTGCTGATATGGTAATAGTGTTTCTCTCTCATATATCTGTCAACTTTATATCGGTCAACTTTAGTCGGCACAATTTACCAATAGCCAGCCGTTTACCTAAAAAGTAAACGACTAATTGCGTATTGATGGCCTAGAGCGGCCTCGACAGCCTCCCTTCGCCCACCACCTGGGCCAAAAAAGTTCAAAAAGTGGTCCAGGTGGTGGTGAATTCTGCTCACCTGGCCACGCTGATGCGGCCCAGAAGCCCCTCCGAGGCCATCGCCCTTGGCCAGGTGTGCGCAAAAGATTATCACCTGGGCCACATTTGATGGATTTGTGGCTCAGGTGATAACCCCGGGATCCCACCTGCACCGGTTTCGGGCGGAAAGTGGCCCAGGTGGTGGTGAAAACTGCTCACCTGGCCACGCTGATGTGGCCCAGAAGCCCCTCCAGGGCCATCGCCCCTGGCCAGGTGTGCGCAAAAGGTTATCACCTGGGCCACATTTGATGGATTTGTGGCTCAGGTGATAATCCTGGGATCCCACCTGAACCGGTTTCGGGCGGAAAGTGGCCCAGGTGGTGGTAAATTCTGCTCACCTGGCCACGCTGATGTGGCCCGGAGGCCCCTCTGGGGCCTTCGGCCCTGGTCAGGGGTGCGCAAAAGGTTATCACCTGGGCCACATTTGATGGTTTTGCGGTCCAGGTGATAATCGTGGGATCCCACCTGGACCGATTTCGTGCGGAAAGTGGCCCAGGTGGTGGGTAGAGGGTGCCGCGGTGGAGTGATGAGGGAAGAGGGGGATGGAGGGGTCATGGGTGTTGGGAGGCGAGGAGCGCGAGAGGGGACTGGGTAGCGTGGAGAGGCGCGCGGGGTGGAATGGGATGGGGAGAGACGGGACGGAGAGAGACGGGACAAGGTGTGGGGTGGGGTGGATGAAGAGCGACGAGACGAGGAGTGAAGAGGGAAGTGGAGGATGGAGGGGTGATGGGTGTT
>JAGCYZ010000071.1 GCA_017960545.1 Bacteroidales bacterium | reverse complement strand
CTTAACCTTACCTCCGTCAACGAATGCGTACATTGCCTCGGCATCGTAGTAACGGCTTACGTGGTTGACGGCCTGAAGCATGGCGCTGAAGCTCCAGTTCTTCCAGGATCCGCCAAGGGTGAGGGCGTAGGTGTTCTCAGGAACGTTGCTGAAACCGATTGCGGTTACGTCGTTCTCATCGATGAATCCGTCGCCGTTCATATCCTTGTACTTGAGGTCTCCCACCTTAACCTGCTCGGTGAAGCGTGAAACAGGCAGTTTGCCGCTGTTAAGGTCGCTCTGGGTGATGAAGCCCTCGCTGACAAGTCCGAAGTACTGGCCGATCTGGTGGCCCTCCTCCTTGCGGTAAGGGGTCATCCACTGAGGCTCGTCCTTGAAGATCACCTCATTGCGGGCGTGTGAGAACGTCATCCTTGCATAGTAGTAGAAGTCCTGTCCTATGCGGTTGTTGTACATGAGCTCGAACTCGTATCCTGAGTTCTTGGTCTTACCCAGGTTTCCTGCTGCGATGGTAACTCCCACCCAGTTAGGCTTGGTAAGGTACTCGGTAAGGATGTTTGAACGTCCCTCATAGAAGTAGTCTGCGCTACCGGTGAGCTTGCCCTGGAACAGGGAGAACTCGGCACCCACATTGAACTTGTTGGCACGCTCCCAGGTTACCTCTGAGTTAGGGAACATCTGCTCGTAGATACCGTTCTTGCTTCCGGTTCCGAACTGGTATGTTCCGGAGGTCTGGGTCCAGATAGCCTGATAGAGGAACCTCTGGCCGTAACGGTCGTTACCTACCTGTCCGAATGAAGCGCGGAGCTTGAGGTTGCTCAGCCAGTTGGATGTGCCCTTCATGAATTCCTCGCTGGTAGGTCTCCAACCGATAGAGAATGAAGGGAAGAAACCGAAGCGCATTCCCTCCTGGAAGTTCTCGGATCCGTTGTAACCGGCGTTGAACTCTGCCATGTAGCGGTTGTCATAGTCGTAAGTCACACGTCCTACGAGTCCCTGGTAACGGCGGCGGAGCTGGGACATCACCTTCTGGTCATTCTGGTTGTAAAGCATCATGGCCGTGAGGTTGTGCTTGCCGAACTGGCGTGCGTAGTTGACCTGAGCCTCGATGTAAACCTTCATGTTCTGGTTGTGGCTGGTTCCCAGTGAATAGACGCCGTCAAGGTTGAACTGGTTGTAAGCGCTCTGGTACTTGTAGTTGGCGCGGTCGTTCAACTCATATGTAGCGTAGGTCTTGCTGTACCTCTTCTGATACATATCGGTGTAGTCGAAGGAGAGGGTTGCCCTTGCGCTGAGACCCTTGGTTATCCAATCCAGATTTGAATTGAGAGTGAAGTTTGTTTCGTTTACAGTAGTGGTGCTCCTGAAGTATCCTCCCTCAGCAAGGGCGGCTACAGGGTTGGCCTGATACTGTGAAGTTCCGGCGTAGAGCTTCTTGGTCTGGCCTTCTCCAAGGTCAACTTCGTAAGCAACGGGGAAAAGCCATCCCGGATAGTGGTTGATGGCTGCGAAGAGCTGACTCTCGTTGCTGGTAGAACCGGTCCTGATCTCGAAACGGGTACCGAAGTTGATGGAGAGGGTAAGGGTAGAAGTGAGGCTGAAGTCCATGTTAGCACGGAAAGCATAACGGTCATAGTTTGTAGATGACGGGTTGTTATACTTGTCGTTGCTGAGGTTCTTGATCATACCTCCCTGGTTGTAAACCTCACCGGATGTATAATAACGCATGCGCTCGGTACCGCCGCGGATACCCAATGTGTACCTCTGGCTGAAAGCGCGGTTTGTCAAGATTTCGTTATACCAATCGGTATTCGGATAGAGAAGCGCGTCAACTCCGCTGAGCTGTCCGTCAACGCTCTTCTTGTACATTGCGATGTCGTTGGCGCTGTACTGTGAAGGAAGTCCGTCGTTTGCGAGGGCCTCTTCCAGGAGGACAACTGAATCGTAGCTGTTAAGGATTGTGTTGGGACGGGTAGGAGTCTGCATCTGGGCGCTGGCGGTGAGGCTGACCTGAGGGGTCTGGAGCTGACCGCGCTTTGTAGTGATAAGGATTACACCGTTAGCACCACGCACACCGTAAACGGCGGTTGCAGAAGCGTCCTTGAGCACGGAGATGGACTCGATATCGTCCGGAGCAATCTGGGAGAAGGAACGCTCGATACCATCCACCAGGATGAGAGGTGAGGATTCTCCTGTGAAGGTTGCACGACCACGGATGTTGATTTCCGTATCGTCAGCACCAGGAGCACCGGAAAGCTGGGTTGTGATCAATCCAGGAATCTTACCGGCGATAGCCTGGGATACGTTGGCTGCAGGAGTGGAAAGGAGGTCTTTGTTGGAAACCTGTGAAATGGCTCCGATAACGCTCTCCTTCTTCTGCTGACCGTATCCTACTACAACCACCTCTTCGAGAAGCTCTCTGTCTTCTTCCAGGGTAATGTTCAGGGTTGTTCTGGTTCCCACAGGGATTTCCTGTGTGATGAAACCGACATAGCTGATCTGAAGGACGGCACTGGAGTTGCTGACTGTGATGGTAAAGTTACCGTCAAGGTCTGTCAACTGACCATTTGTAGTACCCAACTCCATTACAGCTGCGCCGATAATTGGCTCACCGGCCTGGTCCTTGACCACTCCGGTGACGCGCACCTGTGCAAATGCACTCACCGTAACCAGCATCATTGACGCCAGTAGTAAGGCTTTCTGAAGTAGTTTCTTCATATGGTTAGAGATTAATTGAAACGAGGCTTACACCTCATTGAGTGAAAAAATAGATAATTGAGGCATAAGTTCCACACTCTCCTGGGAGAGATTGGAGAAGGATTCCGTATTTTCCACCTTTACAGGCAGATTCTGCGAAATCTTTTGGTTTCCTGCCGGAGGGTCCATTCGCCCCCATTCAGGTTCACAAGCCACAAACGTGAAAAGCATCAGTGCGGCCACTAAAAGTGACGTACCTTTAAATTTTTTCATGCGATTAGAATTTGTGAGTTAATATTAATGGGTTTTTAGTGTATATGGTCGTGGTATAATACAAACAAAGGTAATATGAATTATATTCATATCCAAACGAAAATCAATTTTGTTTTATTATTCTGTCATTTGTTTGACGATTTTTTGATAGTATTTTTTTAGTATTTTTGCTAAAACTCAAAAATAATTAAACAAATGAAGACCAAACTGATCATCCTAACCTCCTTCCTGCTGATGGCGGCAGGACTGGCAAGCCACGCCCAAACCAATACCTTCGACATCAATATGAAGAAATTGGGCGCTCCCATCCAGCCTACCATGTACGGAATCTTCTTTGAAGACATCAACTTTGCGGCGGACGGAGGACTCTATGCAGAACTGGTAAAGAACCGTTCATTCGAATTCCCCGTCGACCCGCTTCAGGGATGGACTGCTTTCGGCAACGTGAAAGTGCGCGAAGACGGTCCTTTTGACAAGAATCCGCATTACGTACGCCTGGGCAATCCCGGACACGCGCACAAGCATACGGGTCTGGAGAACAGCGGCTTCTTTGGGATAGGCCTTAAAGAAGGCGCCCAGTACCGCTTCAGCGTCTGGGCCAGGGTACCTGACGGAGGAAACGCCACTATACGCGTGGAACTTATGGACAGGGCCAATATGGGCGAGCGCCAGGCTTATGTCCAGCAGAGGGTGGCCATCAGTTCTTCACAGTGGAAGAAGTACGAAGTGGTCCTCACCTCCCCCGTCACCAACCCCAAGGCATCCCTGAGGATCTTCCTCCAGAGCAAGGAGGCCACGGTTGACCTGGAGCATATCTCACTCTTCCCCGTCGATACCTGGATGGGACACGAAAATGGTATGCGCAAAGACCTTGCACAGGCCCTCTACGACCTTCATCCCGGCATCTTCCGCTTCCCCGGAGGATGTATTGTGGAAGGAACCGACCTGGAGACCCGCTATAACTGGAAGAATTCCGTAGGCCCCGTGGAGAACCGCCCCATCAACGAGAACCGTTGGGAGTACACTTTCGACTACCGCCTCTTCCCTGACTATTTCCAGAGCTACGGCCTTGGTTTCTACGAGTTCTTCCTCCTGAGCGAGGAGATTGGCTCCGAACCGCTCCCTATAGTCAGCTGCGGCCTTGCCTGCCAGTTCCAGAACGACGACGAGAGCGCCCACGTACCGGTGGACGAACTTCAGGACTATATCCAGGACGCCCTGGACCTCATTGAATTCGCAAACGGCGATGTCAGCACCAAATGGGGAGCCCTTCGCGCAGAAATGGGCCATCCCGCCCCGTTCAACCTCAAGTTCCTTGGCGTAGGAAACGAGCAGTGGGGAGAGACATACCCTGAGCACCTGGAGCCTTTCGTGAAGGCCATCCGCGCCAAATACCCTGATATCAAGATAGTTGGAACATCTGGACCCGACTCTGAAGGCAACCAGTTCGACTTCCTCTGGCCTGAAATGAAGAGGCTTGGTGCTGATCTGGTGGACGAGCACTTCTACCGCCCTTACGACTGGTTCCTCTCCCAGGGAGCCCGCTATGACAACTACGACCGCAAGGGCCCCAAGGTATTCGCCGGAGAATACGCCTGCCACGCCAGGGGCAAGAAGTGGAACCACTTCTACGCTTCCCTGCTCGAGGCTGCCTTCATGACAGGACTTGAGCGTAACGCCGACATAGTCCATATGGCCACCTACGCTCCCCTTTTCGCCCACGTGGAAGGATGGCAGTGGCGTCCGGACCTCATCTGGTTCGATAACCTGAACACAATGCGCACCGTAAGCTACTATGTTCAGCAGCTTTATTCCCAGTACAAGGGAGCCAACGCCCTCACCCTCACTATGGACAAGAAGAACGTCACCGGAGCCGACGGCCAGAACGGCCTGTTCGCCAGCGCGGTCGCAGACGGAAATAAAGTCTATGTCAAGGTTGTGAACACTTCCGAAAAGGCTCAGAGCATCAACCTGAACTTCACCGGAATGAAGAAGAACGAAGTTCTCAAGGGAGTGAAAAGCATAAGGCTCACCACGGACAAGATTGAGGAAGACAACATTGAGGATCCTACCAACATCCTGCCGGAAGAACTCGCGTTCAGCGCGCAGGGGCAGAACGTGAACGTAACGGTTGAACCGCTGTGCTTCAGGATCTTCGTCCTTGAGAAATAAGGACCCTGACAATAAAAAAGAGCCGCCCTTCCAGGCGGCTCTTTTTTATTGAATACCAATTACTTGCACTTGACTGCCTTGGCCTCGGCAGGAAGCATGCGCATGTAATTCTTGAGATAGCGGTTGAAGCCTTCCACCTCGTCGGATGTAGGGGCTATTTCCTCGCCCTGGTTGCCTGCGAAAACAACATCTTCCAGGTAGTCCGGAAGGTTGCGTTTTGCGGCGTTGTTCACGAGGAAAGCAGCCAGCAGGGCCATTCCCCAGGCGCCGCCTTCGCCGGCCGTTTCCATAACGGAAATAGGCGAATCAAGGGCGGCTGCAAGGACTCTCTGTCCCACTCCCTTGGTCTTGAACAGACCGCCGTGTCCGGTGATCCTGTCAACCTTTACGTTCTCCTCGTTGAAGAGGATGTCGTTACCCACCTTGAGGACGGCTACCGATGCGTAAAGATTGGCCCTCATGAAGTTGGCCAGGTTAAATTTGTCCAAAGCGTGGCGAACCAGCATGGGACGGCCTTCGGCCAAGCCCACCACCGGCTCTCCGGAGATGAAGTTGTACGATACAAGACCGCCGCAGTCCGTGTCACCGGTCATAGCGTGGTTGTAAAGGGAGCCGAAGAGCTTGCCCATATCTACAGGAACGCCCAGAAGCTCCTGGAATTCCTTGAAGATACCAACCCAGGCGTTCAGGTCGGAGGTACAGTTGTTACAATGTACCATTGCCACGGGACTTCCGTCTGGCGTAGTTACAATGTCAATTACCTCGTGCGGCTTGGCAAGGTCCTTCTCAAGAACTATCATTGAGAATGAAGAAGTTCCTGCAGAAACATTGCCGGTGCGGGGTTTGACGGCATTTGTAGCCACCATTCCGGTTCCTGCGTCTCCCTCGGGAGGGCAGAAAGGAACTCCTGCCTGCAGATGGCCTGTGATGTCAAGCCTGCGGACGCCTTCTTCCGTCAGGCAGCCGGCGTTCTGGCCTGCTACAAGCACCTTTGGAAGGATATCCTCCAGTTTCCATTTATACTTCTTGGGAGCTATCAAGGCGTTGAACTTACTCACCATATCGGCGGAGTAAGTCTTTGTATTGGGATCCACGGGAATCATACCTGAGGCGTCTCCTATACCAAGCACCTTCTCCCCTGTCAGTTTCCAGTGAACATATCCGGCAAGGGTAGTGAGGAAGGTGATGTCGGGAACGTGCGGCTCTTCGTCCAGGATGCACTGATACAGGTGTGAAATGCTCCAGCGGAGCGGAATGTTGAACTTGAACAGTGCGGACAGTTCGGCGGCCGCGGCCCCGGTATTGGTATTGCGCCAGGTACGGAAAGGAACCTGGATCTTGTTGGTCTTGTCGAAAGCCATGTATCCGTGCATCATCGCACTGATTCCAATGGCCGCAAGGTGCTCTATCTCAACCTCATACTGCTTGAGGACGTTTGCACGGAGGTCCGCATAGCAGGACTGGAGCCCGAACCAGATGGACTCCGTGGTGTATGTCCACAAGCCGTTTACGAGCTGGTTCTCCCACTCGTGGCTGCCCTGGGCGATGGGGACGTTGGCCTCATCCACCAGGACCGCCTTGATGCGGGTTGAACCGAACTCGATTCCAAGTATGGCCCTACCGGCCTCTATGGTCTCTTTTGCGTTCATAGAGCCTACTTGAGAGCCTTGTTCAGGAGGTAGTAAACCTCGTTGGTACGGATTTCCTTCTTGAAGTCGGAAATGTTGGTTTCCTTGTTGATATGGAGCATCTCTATTCCGGTCATCTCAGCGAAGTCCTCCCAGTACTCGGGAGTAACATCATAGCTGAATGCGGAATGATGGGTTCCACCGGCAAGGATCCAGGCGCCTGCGCCAACCTCGAATGTAGGCTGAGGGATCCACAGTGCGGAAGCGACAGGAAGATTGGGCATCGGCTTAGGCTCAATGCACTCTACATCCTGGATGATCAGGCGGAAACGGTTTCCAAGGTCAACTACGGTAGCCTTGATTCCAGGGCCGGTCTTGGATGTGAAAACAAGGCGGGCGGTCTGCTGCTTGCGGATACCGATGCCAAGGAAATGCACCTCCAGCTTGGGCTTGTCGCTTGCAATCAACGGGCAGATCTCCAGCATATGGCTCTGGAGGCAGGAGCTCTTGTCCCCTGCGAAATTGAGGGTGTAGTCCTCCAGGAATGAGCATCCGGTAGGAAGGCCCTGGGTCATAACCCACAGTGTCCTGTAAAGGCAGGCTGTCTTCCAGTCTCCCTCTGCGCCAAAGCCGTATCCTTCTTCCATAAGGCGCTGTGATGCAAGGCCGGGAATCTGGTCGAACCCGCAGAAGTCCGGAGCATTGATGTCAGCGTCTCCAAGGTCGTCGAAGTTGGTGGTGAAAGCGGTGGCGCCTTCGTCCTTGAGGACGCGGCGCAGCGCGATCTCCGCCTTTGCGGAGTTGCGTACCTTCTCCCAGTAAACCTCTTCGCCGGACTCGTCTATCTTGATGGTATAGAGCTTCTTATACTCTTCTACAAGGGCATCTGCCTCTTCAGGTGTAACCTTCTTGTAGTAGTCCATCAGGGATGAAACAGGATAATAGTCAACGTGGTAGCCGAGACGCTGCTCGAACTCTACGCGGTCGCCGTCGGTAACTGCAACATTGTTCATGTTCATACCGAACATAAGGCAGCGTACTTCCTTGGCGTCTGCGACACCGGCGGCAACGCGTGCCCATACGGCAATCTTCTTCTGAACGTCCTCGTTCTTCCAGTATCCTACTACAACTTTACGCGCAACGCGCATACGTGTGCAGATATGGCCGAACTCGATGTCGCCGTGGGCGCTCTGGTTCAGATTCATGAAGTCCATGTCTATTTTGTCCCATGGAATCTCTGCGTTGTACTGGGTGTGGAAGTGAAGGAGAGGTTTCTCCAGTGACTGGAGTCCCTTGATCCACATCTTGGCAGGCGAGAAGGTATGCATCCAGGTGATGATACCCACGCACTTTGGATCGTTGTTGGCGGCCTTCATCACGGCTTCAACCTCTTTGCTGCTGTTTGCAGTTCCCTTGTAAACTATCTTGACGGGGATGTTTCCGGAAGCGTTGAGCCCTTCCACCATCTCCTTGGAATGTCCGTCAACCTGAACCACAGCGTCTCCACCATAGAGGAGCTGGGCACCGGTCACGAACCAAACTTCACAGTTCTCAAATTGTTTGATCATGTCGATTAATTAGTTTAATGTTATTTCTTTTTCTGGCCGTAGTAAGCGTTGGGGCCGTGTTTGCGGCTGTAATGCTTCTCAACCAGAAGGGGATTCATGGTAAGGTCTGGATTCACGCAGAGGGAAACGAAGGCCATCTTGGCGCACTGCTCCATCACAGTGGCGTTGTACACGGCGTTGTCCGGGGAAGTTCCCCAGGAGAAAGGGCCGTGATTCTTTACCAGCACCGCCGGGGTATGGTCAGGATTTATCTTGCGGATGTTGAGTATCTCGTCCACTATGACATTGCCTGTTTCCAGCTCGTACTGCCCTTCCACTTCCTCCTTGGTCATATCCCTGGTACAGGGAATGTCCTTATAGAAGTAGTCAGCGTGGGTGGTTCCTATATTGGGAATGTCCTTTCCAGCCTGCGCGAACGCGGTGGCGAAGGTGGAATGCGTATGCACCACTCCCTGGATGTTTGGGAAGGCCTTGTACAGCACCAGGTGCGTAGGGGTGTCTGAAGACGGGTTAAGGTCTCCTTCCACCACCTTGCCGGTGTTGAGGTCAACCACTACCATATCGGAGGCCTTCATAGAGTCATAATCAACTCCTGAAGGCTTAATCACCACCAGGCCTTTCGCACGGTCGATCCCGGAAACATTGCCCCAGGTGAAAAGCACCAGGCCGTGTTTCACGAGATCGAGATTCGCACGAAATACTTTTTCTTTCAGCTCTTCAAGCATATTACCAGAGGAGTATATAAAGGACAACGATTATTGCCAGGATTGTGAGTCCTCCAATGTTGTAGCCCTTGGTAGTGTGGAATGCGGAGAGGTCCGTACGGAGAGCCTTCTCGTCCTCCTTGTCGTCCTTGGCGTTGCCAATCAGCCAGATAGCGTGCATTCCGATGAGCACTCCAAAGAAGAAGAATGCCTGGAATCCGATATCGTTCAGATATGCTATGAAGTTGTTGTCAGGGTTGGCGGTTGCAGGGAGGCACTTGTTCCAGATGGTAACGATGGCTGCCAGTACGATGAAGAAGATACCGGCGTAGCCAAGCCTCTTGCCCCACTTGACCATAGTATCCTGATCCTCCTGTGAGAGAGGCTCGGATTTCACGAACTTCTTGTCTGTGAGTGAGAGAACCACCATCATGGTAAGAAGGATCATGAAGATATAGCCGGCACGCAGCTGGAAGGCCACCTGAGGCATACAGAGCTTGAAGATAACTCCCAGAGGGATGGTTGCGATAGCAGTCCATACGGCTGCCCTTGCGGAAGCCCTCTTCCAGAGGAGACCGATTCCGAATACGCAGACGATACCAGGATAGATGAATCCTGAGTACTCCTGAATGTACTGGAATGCCTGGTCGAGACCGCCAAGGAGAGGCTTAACGGCGATAGCAGCGATGATGAGGGCTACCAGGGAGGTGATACGGCCCACGGTAACAAGGTTCTTGTCAGTTGCATCCTTCTTGATGTACTTCTTGTAGATATCCATTGTGAAGAGGGTTGAAGTACTGTTGAACATTGATGCAAGTGAGGAGATGATGGCCGCTGCGAGTGCTGCGAATGAGAGACCCTTTACAACCGGAGGAGCAAAGTTGAGGATGAGCCAAGGATAGGCGTCGTCCGCAACGCGGATGCTTCCCTGCAGGTTGGAAACCAGTTCAGGATGCTGGGTGATATAGAATGCGCAAACACCCGGAAGAACTGCGATGATAGGCACGATGAGCTTGAGGAATCCGGCGAAGATGAGACCCTTCTGGGCTTCTTCGATGCTCTTTGCGGCGAGACCCTTCTGGATGATGTACTGGTTGAATCCCCAGTAGCCCAGGTTGGTCAGCCACATTGCTCCGAATACTGCTACAAGGCCAGGTACGTTTGCGTATGCGGCCGGGTTATGGGACTCCGGCACAATCAGGTGCAGATGCACGTCCCTTGCGTATTCTCCGCTAGTAAGCGTCTCATAAACGGTTGAGAGACCGGTCATAGGACCGCCGCCAACTGAGTTGCCCACGAACTTGAGGGCGAAGTAAGCGGTGATGAGACCGCCGCCGATGAGGAAGGTTACCTGCATTACGTCAGTCCAGGCAACAGAAGCAAGTCCTCCGTAGATTGAATATACACCGGCGATGATGTACAGGAACATTACGATGATCATCCTCATTGAGATGGTCGCTGATCCTATTGCCACGCTTACGCCCTGAAGACCCAGGATCTGCTCGATGGCGAGGGCTCCGAGCCACGCTACGGAAGTAAGGTTCACGAACACATAGAGGAAGAGCCACAGTACTGAGAAAGCCACGCCCACACCGTCGTTATACCTCTCGCGGAGGAACTGGGGAATGGTGAAGATCTTCTTCTTGAGCATAAGCGGAAGCAGCCATTTACCGATGACTACAAGGGTGAGGGCTGCCATGATCTCATAAGCCGCGGTAGCGATTCCGTCACGGAATCCGGTACCGGACATACCGATGAGCTGTTCGGCCGAAATGTTGGCCGCAATCAATGATGCTCCTACAGCCCACCATGTAAGGGTGTTACCGGCAAGGAAGTAGTCGCTTGCACTTTTCTCCTCGCCTTTCTTGGTACGGCCAAGGAAGAGGCCGAGGAAGATAAGGAGGCAGAGATAAATAATCAGGATGATAAGGTCCACGGTCTTGAAGCCTGATGCCGTGATGACGGAACCCAGGGAGCCGAGGGCTTTTCCTGTCTGATCAAATAGGTTCATTTTTTAGATATTTTAAGATAATTACTTGGTTACAGAGAATGCGAATACACAGTGGCTGTAGTATTTCTCACCCGGGCGGAGCACCGTTGAAGGCCAGTCGGGCTTGTTGGGTGAATCCGGATAGTGCTGGGTCTCAAGGCAGATGGCTCCGCGGTATGCGAACTTCTTTCCGCCCTTGCCGGTGGCGCTTCCGTCAAGGAAGTTTCCGGTGTAAACCTGGAGACCGGGCTCGTTGGTATAGATGTCAAGTGTGATTCCGTTTGCAGGGTTGGTCAGGCGGCAGGCAAGTGCGCTCTCGTCGCCCTTGGTGTCCAGAACGTAGTTGTGGTCGATTCCGCTTCCGTTCTTGAGCTGCTCGTTGTCAGCTGCGATATCCTTGCCGATGAGCTTGGGTGTGGTGAAGTCGAACGGAGTTCCGGCAACGGGGTCGATTGTTCCGAAAGGAATTGACGTAGCGTTGATAGGAGTGTATCCGGATGCGTTGATGTACATGAGCTCGTCGCAGACGCTGTGGTTCTGAGGATCTCCACCCAGGTTGAAATATGAGTGGTTTGACAGATTGATCACGGTAGGAGCATCGGTTGTAGCCTCGTACTTGATGTCAATTGCATTGGCATCGGTAAGGGTATAGGTGACGTAGGCGACAACGTGTCCGGGGAACTTCATGTCTCCGTCAGGAGAGTCCATCTTGAGCTTGAGATGGGAAGCGTCGGCCTCTACAACTTCGTAAACCTTGTTGTGCCAGCCGGTGAAACCTCCGTGGAGGCAGTTGGTGCCGTCGTTGTGAGGGAGTTCGTATTCCTTGCCGTCAATGGAGAAGATTCCTCCGTCGATACGGTTGGCGTAACGTCCCAGGGCGGCTCCGTAGTTGGAGTCTCCGTTCTCCGGGAAATAGCTCTGGACGTTGTCGAATCCCAGGACTACGTCGGTGTAAACGCCAGCCTTGTCAGGAACCATTATTGAAACGATACGTCCTCCGAAGTTGGTGATGGCCACCTCCATTCCGGAAGCGTTTGTCAAAGTGTAGAGAGCGGTAGGCTGGCCCTGGTATTCTGCTGCGAATTTGGCAGGATCAAGCCCGTGCTTGGGCTGCGGCGCCGTTTTCTTGGTGGCGCAAGCAACCGTCATCAGCGCTAGGAGCGCAATTGCTAGATACTTTTTCATTTCTAAACAGTTTATCTTGAATTATTCTTGTTTCATCCAAACTATCATATCCCCCGCTCCCCTGTGGTTCCAGGCGTAATACGGGATGAGGGTGAGGCCGGAATCCTGGACAAGGATCTCGTCTATTCCGTAAAGCTTGCCCTTGTTCTCGCGTACGGCAAGCTTGGGGGAATCGCTCAGGACAACCTCCCTTACCTTCACGTCAGGATTGTCAGGCCACTCGGCGCAGTAAACGATTGGTCCGCGCTCTACGGCTACGCGTCCCCTGTCGGCCTCAACCTTGTCGTTGGCCTTTACCAGGCGGGGCTCCATATCCATATCCAGGACAACTACGTCTCCCGGGGCCCACTTGCGGTCTATGCAGAAGTATCCCTTGTCAAGGTCAGCATTGATTTCCTGTCCGTTGAGGGAAACCTTGTAGCCAAGTTCGACGTCGTCGTCAAACTCATAGAGGTCAGAGGGAACAACCTCTCCGCGAACCCATCCGGGGATGCGCAGCTTGAGGTTGAAGCCTTTCTTGGGAGCCTCGTTCACGACGAGCCTGACCTTTCCGTCCCAAGGATAGTTGGTTTCCACGGAGACGGAAACGTGTCCGTTCTTCACGTTGTCGTGCATTGTGTTGGCCATATACAGGTTGACGTACAGGTCATTGTCCTTGACGGCGTAAACGTATCCGGGAACGGAGGGGATGAAGCGGCAGATATTGGAAGGGCAGCAGGCGCAGCCGAACCAGTCCTGACGCTGATGGCGTCCGTCGGACTCCAGCGGATTAGGATAGAAGAAGGTGCCTCCGTCAAGCGATACTCCGGAGATGACTCCGTTGTAGAGGGACCTTTCAAGCACGTCGTAGTATTTTGAGTCTCCGTGAAGGAGGAACATCCTGTAGTTGAAATAAACGTTGCCTATTGCGGCGCAGGTCTCGCAGTATGAGGTGAGGTTAGGCAGTTCGTAATTGTCTCCGAAAGCCTCTCCGCTGCGGCGGGCTCCAACTCCGCCGGTGAGGTAGAGTTTCTTGTCCGCTATGTTGTCCCAGATCTTGTCGATGACCTGGATATAGTCTGTCTGGCCGGTGAGGGCTGCTACGTCGGCAATTCCGGAGTAGAAGTACTCAGCCCTAACGGCGTGGCCTACGGCCTCGTCCTGTTCCATTACGGGAACGTGGGACTGGCGGTATTCCTCGGCGCCTTTCTCTCCGTGGCCGCGCATGTCGATGAAGAACTTGGCCTCGTCCAGATATTTCTGGTCTCCGGTGAGGACATAGAGCTTGGCAAGGGCCATCTCGGCGATCTGATGGCCGGGAACCTTAACCTGCTGGCCTTCTCCCGGGCCTATCTCACGGCAGACGCAGTCTGCGTATTTGATGGCTATGTCAAGGAAATTGCGCTTGCCAGTGGCCTTGTAGTGGGCTATTGCGCCCTCAAGCATATGGCCAAGGTCGTACAGCTCGTGGCTGTCCTCTATCTGGCCCCACCTTTCTTTGGAAGCCCAGGAATGAGGGCGTTCAGGGTTGCGGGTACGCGCGGTGTAGAGATAGCCGTCCGGCTCCTGGGCAGCGGCCACAATTACCAGCACGCTGTCTATGTAAGCCTCGAGTTTGGGATCCGGATAGGTCTGAAGGATGTAGGAAGCACCCTCAATGGTCTTGTAAACGTCAGTGTCGTCAAACGGAAGTCCGCCAACCCTGAATCCGAGATTCTCGGAAGAAGCCATCTGCTGGGCGGCCTGGACAAAGTTCTCGTACCTTCCGGTCTCCTCGCACTTGCTGAAAGCGAGGGGGATGGTAACCTCGCGGGAAGCCTTGAGGCGCTGTCCCCAGAAGGCGTCTGAGACCTCTACGGAAGTGAATGCTACAG
This sequence comes from Bacteroidales bacterium, assembly GCA_017960545.1. GTDB lineage: Bacteria > Bacteroidota > Bacteroidia > Bacteroidales > UBA932 > Cryptobacteroides. The sequence continues at coordinate 1,623 of JAGCYZ010000071.1, read as the reverse complement.
GGGTGTACGGGTAATCGTGGCCCTTATTCTTTGAGGCGCAGGAACATATGGCGGCTAGGGCGATTGCCAAGGCTGCGTATTTGATATAGCTCTTCATATGGTTGGTTTAATGTTATTATTCTGCTGAATTGTGTTATTCCACCAAAATTAAGAAAAAAACGAGGAAATTGCAACGATTTGCTATATTTGCAGCATCTAAAAAATGTTCTTTGAAATGGGGATGTTCTGGTTTTGACAGCACTGACGTCGGACAGTAAGCACGCCGGGCCTCGGAAGCCGGCCCGTTAAACTCAGTTTCCAAACAATTAGTAGGCAACTACAACTATTCATACGCTTGCTAGTCCTCCAAGAGGAACGCATTAATCGGAGCCGCCTAGGCTGCGGCACCGACGTATATCCCACCGCCCTTTAGGCCGGTTATGGGCGGGACCTGGGGTATCATCCAAACCGGATGCACGGAGTGATTCTCCTAAGCTCCGCCAAGACTCAGGAGATAAGCTGCAAATAGTCCGTCTTCCAGCGGTTTGCAGCCTACAACCATTGGAAGAATAAGCGTGTAGAAAGCTCTCCGGTGCTTTGTTTGGACGGCGGTTCGAGTCCGCCCATCTCCACAAAAAAGGGAGGACAGTCGCGACTGTCCTCCCTTTTTTGCGAAGAATAACACTTCGTTTATTGGGGGGCGTTCCCCCCAAACCCCCTGAGTCGCTTCGCTCCGGACCGGACTAAATCCTTTTCTTTAACCCTACAATACTCGAAGAACTGGCGGGGAGGTCCCCTCAGACTCCCCCAGCACCGGTTAGCTCCGTTTTGATTTGGTTCTATTATTTTATTTCTCCGCTATTTACTCCGGTATCCTTTGTACTAATCTTTCTCGATTGGGCGGGTGGCGGGAATTTTATTGATAATCAATGAGATGATTGTTTCGATACCCTTTAAAACGAGGGGTATCAATTATACAATTATACTGATTATCAGAGCTTTATGTGCCACTGCATATTTGGGGAAGATGCCCCGTTTGCTTTGGTGGGGTTATTCGCAAAAAATTATCATCTTTGCAGTATGGAAAAGACGGTGTGGGATCCGCTGCGGAAGAAAGAGGTGGCACTGACTCCGGAGGAGGAAGTGCGACAGTGGTTCATACGCGTCCTGGAACACGAGATGGGCGTTCCGGAGCATATGATGCGCAGCGAGGTATCCTTCACTTTCGGGAATTCCAGGAAGAAATACAGGGCGGACATCCTGGTCTTTGGGAAGGACACTTCCCCGGTGGCCGTGGTGGAGTGCAAGAGGCCTGAGACAGTGTTGGACTCAGACGTCCTGGAGCAGGCGCTGCGCTACAATATGGTTATGGGAGCCCCCTGGATAATGATTACAAACGGCAGGCAGACATTCATGGCACACAACGGAGTGTTTACCGACTCAATACCCTCGTACAATGACCTGTGTACAGACTGAAGGCTTCCTTGACAAGCCCATTTTTGGGATAGTGTCCCAAGAGGCCGCCAAGATGGGCGTACGGGCCTTTGTCATAGGAGGCTACGTGCGCGACTGCTTCCTGGGCCGCCCGGGCAACGACATTGACATTGTCGTTGAAGGGAGCGGCCTGGACCTTGCCGCGCAGGT
>JAGCYZ010000070.1 GCA_017960545.1 Bacteroidales bacterium | reverse complement strand
TCTTTGACAAACACTTGTTTCCTATGGAGTTTTGCGTATATTTGCAATTGTATTGTTATTGCCCCTTGAGAAAGGGCTAGATGCATCAAGGTGCTACTCATAGGAGTAGCACTTTTTTCTTAAAACCGGATGACGTACTCTAAAATTCTTTTCCAGTGGATTTTAACATGCATCTGATTAATAACAATACTCAATGATTCGTCTAAAAACCAAACTATCCTTTGACATCTCCCTGGAGCGAAAGCCCCACGTATTTGTCACTAGGTCAACGAAGTCCATCTCAAAGTTCTTCGTGGTTGTAAAAGAGGTCATTAGAAAGCGTCTTCTGAAAAGTTGACCTTAGATTGGTTCTCACGAATTGATCTCTTCTCCATCCGGTCAAAAGGTTGCCCACCACTGGGGGCTCCTTTTGTTTGCCAACATCATTTGTTATTCTTCTTTGTCATTGGCGTATTTGCCGTAGTGGTAGCCATACTTATAGCCGTACTTGTAACCATATTTGTAGCCGTAGCGGCCGGTGGCTTCGGTGCCGTTGAGGAGGAGGGCTATGTTGTTGTACTTCTTGGAGTTGTAGTAGCGGTCTATCTCGGGGAGCATTGAGCGCTCAAGGAGGCCAGCGCGGACAATGAATATGGTGATGTCTGCGAGAGGGGCTACCAGGTCTGCATCCGTTACAATCTCAATAGGAGGGCAGTCGAGGAATATGTAGTCATAGACTGGACGGAGTTCATCCAGGAGTCCCGCCAGACGCGGTTCGGCAAGGAGTTCTGCCGGGTTGGGAGGCATTGTTCCTACTGGAAGGACATCGAGGGCGTTGCCGCCTACATTATGGACAACAAGGTTCTGCCAATCGTCGGTCTGGCCGTTGAGGTAGTCTGCGACACCTTGTTTGGGCTGCTCAGCAAAGATACTCATAGAGCGTTTGCGGAGGTCCAGGTCAAGGATGATTACCTTCTTGCCCTTGATTGCCAGTGATGTGGCCAGGTTGGCAGATACGAAAGTCTTTCCGGAGCCCACGTTGAAGGAGGTTACCATAAGCACTTTGCTGCCCGGATCCTTGCCCTGCATAAATTCAAGGTTGGTACGTACTACGCGGAAGGCCTCGTTGATTACGTTTCGGCTGTGAGGCTTAACAACTATCTTTCTGTCTTCTGGCTTGTCACTTATACGAAGGGGCTGGAAGATGCTTCTTTTCTTGTAGGTGGCAGGCAGCTCGCCAAGGAATGGCGCAGACAGGTTTTCGAGGTCTTTTCGGCCACGTACAGACGTGTTAAGAACCTCCTTGAGGTAGAACCACGCAAAGGGTACTGCAAGGCCCAGCAAGAGGGCAATTAGATAAATCATCTTCTTGTTGGGAGCCACAGGAGATCCTGATCCCGATGGCGATGCCACCACGCGGGTGTTATACGCAGTAAATGCCTGGGAGAGCTCGTTCTCCTCGCGCTTCTGGAGGAGGAAGAGATACAGGTTCTCCTTGACCATTTGCTGGCGCTCGTCGCTGAGCAGGCGGCCAGCCTGAAGCGGGATGTCGCTGACGCGGGCCTGCGAAGAGCGCTGCGCCTGCTGGTTAGACTGGATCTGGATGTTCAGGGACTTAATGTAATTGTCCAGAGAACTGAGGATGGTGCTGCGCAGCGCGGTGAGCTGCTGGTCAAGGTCGCGGACGAGGAGGTTTTCCTCCGAGGAGCTTTCTACCAAGCGGTTGCGCTGCAGCATTGTAGTGTTGAACTGGTTGATCTGGGACTGGGTGTAGGAATCGTCAAGACCAACGTTGGCAGGCAGGAGTGTACCGGCTGCGGCGCTGCTGATATCGGACTGGAGGAACCTTGCTATGGACAGCTGGTTGTTCAACTCCAGGATGTGCTGGCCAGCCTGCGCGGACATCTGCATATCCATCTGGGCGGCGGTGGTGTTGTCTGGGAGCATATGGGTACTCCTGTAGGAGGTGATGCTCTCGTCAACGTTGCCAAGTTCTTCTTCTATGATGCGTAGGCGCTCTGCGATGAACTCGTTTGTGGAGGTTGTTATCTGGTTCTTGTCTTTGATCCAGTTCTCGTTATAAACATTGATTATCATTCGGAGGACGTCTTCTGCCCGCTGGGTGTTGACGTCCTTGTAGGTAAGGTCAATGACGGTGGTGTTCTTGCCGTTAAGGTCAGCCGTAAGGCGTCCCAGGCAGCTACGGGCTGTACCAGGAATGCCGGAACGGGTAACAATAAGAGGCCTGTCAACCATATCCTTCTCGGCGTATAGTGAACTTGTTACCAGAATACGGCCCAGAGGGGTGTTTACAGTATCTCCCAAAGCTACCGGAACCGGTTGGGAATCGAACTTGGCCTTGCCTTTAGTAAAATCTGTGAGGATTGCGTAGTTGGCATCTTCCTGGGTGAGGATGAGGCCGGCGCCCTCATTACGGCCAAGGTCCAGGAACTGGACCTGGACGGGAAGGCTTGTGCCGTAGATTGTGTATTTATACCGTTTTCCCTTGATCTTGTAATCTACGTCCAGGTTCAGGTTCTGAACCACCTGCAGCATAAGGTCAGGGGATGTGAAGTTGATAATCTCGTTGTTGACGTTCACTTGGGACATTCCCATACCCAGGTCGGTGAAGGTGGTGGACAGGTCTCCTGCCACGGTGCCTGACTTTCGGTCTTGCTTGATGAGCACGGATGCCTTGCGGGTATAGACCGGAACGGTTGTCATAATATATGCCGTAGCTATCAGCAAGCAGGCGGCAAGGGATAATGCGAACCATTTCCAATGGCCTATGCAAAGGGACCAGATGTCTTTCAGGGTAAGGGAGTTTTCTTCCTGCTCCTGGTAAATGTCTCGGGGGATATTGTTGTCGTATTCCATATCTCAAACGTAATCTGCTATATAAATCTGAGTACCAGCAGGGCAACGGATGTTCCAAGCGACATCAGGGAAATCCAGAACGATGTGGACCTGACATTGTTACCGTTGACTGTAGAATCGCGGCGGCGCCTGTCGTTAGGCGTTACGTAAATGACATCTCCCTGCTGGACATAGAAAGCGGGAGAGCTGTAAAGCGTATTGGTGTTCAGAAGGTTCACCTTGTAGATGTGCTCTTCCTGGCCGTCGTGACGGAGGACGGTGATATCCTGACGCTGACCGTTTATGGTAAGGTCTCCGGCAAGGCTTATGGCATCCAGGATTGTGAAGTAATCACGGTCAATTTGGAAGCGGCCGGGGCGGGTTACTTCTCCAAGTACGGAAAAGCCCAGGTTCATAAACTCTACGGTTACTACCGGATCCTTGATCTGGCGGCTGTCTATCAGGAGCTGCTTGATATGCTCTACTGCTTCCTGCCTGGTCTTCCCTGCCAACTGTATGCGGCCTATCACCGGAAAGTCTATGTAGCCGTCAGAATCTACGGTATAGCCTGATATTCCTGTAGAAGTTGATGAAACAGACCCCACTGTAGATGTGAGTGTCTGCGATTCCCCTATCCTATGCGTATAGTACGGCAGGTTGAACATTGCCGTGACGTTGGGGTCAAGGGCGTTCACAATAACCGATATCTGGTCAGCTGGTTTAATGCGGATGGGAGTAGCATCGGCAATATTTAGGACTGCACCGTTGCGGGAATCCTGGAAATACGCTATGTCCTTTGGAGTGGCGCAGGAGACCAGCACCAGCAGGGACAGCAAGCCTAAAGTTTTTCTCATTGTGTATTGTAATTTATTTGTTTTCTGGTGTATATTCCGGGACGGTTTCTTCCATAAGGGCCATCATAGCAGAAACGTTTACGTCGCGGGCAAGCTGGAAAAGCTTATGGAAGGTGGGGTCAATCTGCTCGTACTGGTACTCACGCACTTTGGCAATGCGGATGCGGGGGTGGAAGGACGGGAGGGTATTCTCCTTGTCTGCCAGCACTTCTTCGTAAAGCTTTTCGCCGGGACGAAGGCCAGTGTATTCTATCTTGATGTCCTTGTCCGGTTCGAAGCCGGCAAGGCGGATCATACGTTTGGCCAGGTCCGCTATCTTGATGGGGATGCCCATATCAAAGACAAAGATCTGATTCTCCCTGCTCATTGTGGCGGCTTCCATTACAAGGCAGCAGGCCTCAGGGATGGTCATAAAGAAGCGGTTGATCTCCGGGTGGGTGACGGTCACGGGGCCGCCTTTGGCAATCTGCTCCTTGAAGCGAGGGATTACCGAGCCGTTGGAGCCAAGGACATTGCCAAAGCGGGTGGTGACGAAGCGGGTGGGAGATCCTTTGCTGCGCTCAGGATGACAGGTGGTAAGGCCAAGGGACTGGACGTAGATTTCCGCGAGTCGCTTGGTGCAACCCATTACGCTGGTGGGGTTCACGGCTTTGTCGGTAGAAATCATCACCATTGTTTCGGTACCGTATTCAAGGCATTTGTCCGCAACGTTGCGGGTGCCGTAAACATTAACGAGGACGGCTTCGCAGGGGTTTTCTTCCATCAGGGGGACGTGCTTGTAGGCGGCGGCGTGGAATACGACCTGCGGACGGAACGTCCGGAAGGCGTAGTCCAGCCGCTCCGGATGCCGCACGTCGCCAATGATGGCCTCGTAATTCAGATTAGGGAAACGCTCCTGCATCTCCAGGCGGAGATTGTGGGTGGGCGTTTCGGCATTGTCAAAGAGGATCAGGCGCCCTGCGCCCAGGGAGGCCAGCTGGCGGCAGAGCTCTGAGCCAATAGAGCCCGCAGCTCCCGTCACCATAACGGTCTTACCCTTAAAATTGTCCGCTATCTCATTGAGGGAAATCTGTATCTGCTCACGGCCAAGCAGGTCCTCGATCTTTATTTCACGAGGCCGTAGGATGGCTTCGCCCTCCACCACCTCGTCAACAGAGGGAACTACCAGGCAGGTAATGTTCTTTAATGCGCAGAAGTGTATGAGGCCGTTCTCCTCTTTCTGGGCCTCCTTGTCCGATGCAAAAAGCAGGGCGTCTATACGGTTGCCCAGAAGGATCTTTTCAGTAGTTTCCAGGTCCTCCGCCGCAAAAACAGGAAGGCCCTCAATGGTCCTTCCGCTTGCCCCTTGGTCCAGAAAGCCAATGACTTTGTAATGTGTTGAGTTCTGAAGACGAACCTTGGCGGCCACACTCTTATCCGATGTTCCGTACACCATAACGCGCTTGTACTGGTACTTCTCCTGGATGCGATGGTTGAAGTGCTCCCAGACCAGTATCATTGCCAACCGGACAAAAATCATCAGGCCCAGTGTGATCAAAGCGTCAAGGCAAATGATCATCAGCATTGACCTGGCCCACCGGCGGGATATGTAAGTAATGAACATCAGGAACGCAGCCTTTATGGCAGCGGCTGCAAAGAAGTTCAGCAAATCATTAACCACCAGGCGCCTGATCACTATCCTGTAAGTCCTCAGTATCAGGAATGCAATGAAAGATCCAACTGCTCCAACGGCTATGTAGTGGACCTTCATACGGGGCTCAGAAAGCGGGAATATCTGGAAATGCCCCAGCACGATGTCTGCACTCAACACGGCCAGGATGGAGGCCAGGATGGACAGGACAATGTCCATTATGAGGACAGTGGAACTGCTCAGGTAGCGGTTTTTCAGGTTTTGTACAATGGATCTGATGGTCATTAACTCTGTCTTTGATTACTAGTTCTGTTGTGGAAGCCTTTCCAGGAACTGGCCGGGGATCTTGGAGATTGCCACTACTACCACCCCGCTTACTTGTACCAGAAGTTTTCGGTCTTTCTTTATTCGTTTGATTATGCCCTCGGCGCCTTTGAAGGGGCCTTCGGTTACACGCACCCTTTCGCCTTGCTTGAAGTCGAAGGTGCGGTCTGTCACTTCCACCTCTCTTCCGTCCAGGGCCGATGTCACCAGGATGAACATCTCCATCTCACCGTCGTCTATTGGCGCAGGTTCCGTGCTATCCGGCTTCCTGTACACCATTATCTGGTCATAGTGGTTCTGCTTGAAGGACAAAAGGGTATTGACATCTGTTCTGAGAAACAGAAGGGATGGTGCCAATTGCACACGGCGCGCACGTTTTTCCGGCTCTGCTGACAAGGTTTTCAGGGCCATATAGGTCCTGATGCCTAGTTTTTCAAACTCTTCTTTGACGCGGTATATCTGATTGTTAAAGACGCGTATGGCATACCAACGCGCTTCACCGCTGCTCATTACACAGAGGGCTTCTAATTATTGCTTATTAAAGGGTATAAAAGGAGTGTCGGCAGCTTTAGACTGTTTGCTCCCGACTATACAGACCAGGGTCCCGACTCCTATCCAAGAGCAGAATTACCCGGCCCGACTATACCCTTGGGTATAGTAAATGTAAAAATACCAATTATTTATGCAAAAGGCAAATAAAAGACTCTCTTTTGGTTAAAAAGAGCGGAGGGAGAGGAGGGCGGCGATGTCCTTGCTGGACAGGACTCTGTCCTGGATGGCGCGCCGCCAAGGGGCCAGGCGGTGCAGGTCTGAGCCCATCAGGCTGTAGTAGCCTTCCTGCAGAAGGCGGGAGGCCCGCTTGGCGGCAGGCTGACCGTAGAGTCCCGCAAGGGACATCAGGTTCAGCTGGAACAGCACGCCGGCCTCCCTGAGACGGGCGTAGTGGGCGGGGTCCATATACTCGTACCGTTCGGGGTGGGCAAGGACGGGCTGGAGGCCGTTGAGAATCATATCGTTAAGGGTATCGTCAAAGCCCATCGGGGCGTTGTAGTACGATGTCTCCACCAGAATCATTTTAGATGAGGCCGATGCCTGTCCTCCGATGGGAAGGAGGTCACCGGCGGCAAGGCGGGATGCGAAGAGGGCATCCATCATATTTTCCGCCGCAAGGTTCAGCTTTATGCCGCCCTTGTAGGCAGATTTTAACTCCTGGAAACGGTCCCTCAGTGCCGCTGTCCCGTTGGGACAGTCTTCCATTATGTGCGGTGTCAGCCACACTTCCCGTATGCCGGTCTGCTCATAGAAAGCCAGCACTTCCAGCGCTTCCTCCATTGTACGGATACCGTCATCCACGCCGGGAAGGATATGGCAGTGCCAATCGGTCCATCCCTTCAGGATGCCGCTTTCCAGAATGGAGTATTTCCTGCTGAACGGCCACATAGTCCTTCCTCTCCCTATCTTCCACAAAGGTAACTAATTACCCCCATTCTAACAATCCCCTCCTGCCTTCCCTCTCACTTCCCTCTCCATCATCCTTTTCCCGTTCTATTACCCTGATCTGATTCTAGCGGTGGCACGTAACTGCTTGATATTCAGGAAAACCATACTTAAAATACCCTCAAAAATTGAGGGTATTCAAACAATCATTTTACTGATTATCAGTGACTTACGCACCACCGCGGGTTGTCCGGGGTATTGGGCGGATTACTCGACTACCTTCACCAGGCGGACTAAGGCAGGTGATGTAGGATGGGCATACAGTGTGGTGCCAAAGTACTTGCCGTTGCTTTCAATAACTATGTGCTGGGTGGAGCCGGAATGATGGTTGATGATTGCATTCAATGTTACATCTTCTGAACCCTTATAGTAGTAGCCGGCAGGAATGAATACGGCGCCGGCGCTTTCCATTTGCGCCCACTGCGCAGAATCGTACAGGTTTACCTCATCTACCAAGGCAACTGCGAGACCGGATCCTCCGCTATCATATCGTACGTAGTCCGTCTTGAGAAGGGGTATTCCGGCAGGTTGTACGTAGACATCGGGGAATAATACCACTCCGTTTACTCCTTCCACCCTGGCCGGTGCAGCACGGGCGATATAGAAATCTGTATAGGCTCCGTGGGATCCGTGCTCAGTCCTGTCGTACTCTCCCCGAATCATCTCTAAGGTCAGGTAATCCCAACCGCTTCCGTAAGTGGCTGCGAAATCCGGATTATCATAGAGCTGAAGGGCTGAGCCAATGTAATACTCATTGCTCAATTGCTCTGCCTCCGGAGTAATTGTCATATAAGCACCGTCAATACCTGCTTCAATTGTATGGAAGTCAAGGGTATGGGTTCCCCAGCGGTTGCGAGGGGCCGTTGTGCTGTTAAGGAAGCGGCCAACCGTACCGGTATCATTGGTAAGGCTCCAGGCATCACCGGCGGTTTCCCACTGGTTTTGGGCGAACTGCCATTCGGTTATGGCACCGTTTACAAGGACGGCCTGGAGGTTGCCCTTGGAGAAGCGGACCTTCTTACCTCCTATGGTGAAAATGCCAGGGAGCAGGCCGTCGTCGGCAACCGATTTGCTGATGTCGTAGTCGGTGACGGGGATGCCGTTGATTTCTACGGTGATGCCTACGGGGTCAGCGGGGGTAGGAGGGGTGGGCGGGGTCTCAGGCGCAAGCACGCCAAGGGCGGTGACGCGCGCCTTCTGCCCCGCAGGGAACAGGATGGGCGATCCGTCCTTCTTTACCAGAGGTACCGCTACCTCTTTGCCGTCTACGGTAAAGTATGCGATGAGGGCGCTCAGGTCCAGGGGCAGGGCAATGACGGATACCGTCAGGGTCTGGCCCTGGAGCAGTTTAACGCCGGAGCCGTCGCCCAGCTGGGCCTTGATTTCTCCGGAGGCGCCGGAATAGTCTACGACTATTTCCGGGGCGGCCTGGGCGGAGAGGTTGGCGGCGAAGCCACCGGCGAGCACAACCTTGGAGCCCTCCTGGACGCCCAGGCGGAAGTCGGTGACGTTGACCTCGGCGGTCTCACCTGCGCTCACGATGAACTCAAATACGCTGAAGAGGGGCTTGAATGCCAGGTTTACGGTGGCGGCATCGGGCTGCGCCTGGGCGGAGGCGGCCATGTAGCCGATCTCCGACAGCGCCGGGCCGAAGACGTAGTCGTCAAGCTTGTTAAGCTTCTGGCTTGAAGGGATGTTGGCCGATAGTTTGTTCCCATCGATATGTCCGGCGGGATAGCCTGCGTAGAAATTGTGCGTGCCTTCTCCCCACAGCAGTTCAACCCCGTCTGTGACGGGTTTGACGGCTGTGGCTACGCCGCCCGCCGCAGACACTTTGTAGTCAGCACTCTTCTGGGTGCTGCCTGATACGGAAGCCTGGTCGCTCCATACCGTAAAGACGTCTCCGTCCTCCCAGAGGACGGCCTCGATGCCGTCCTGGGCATAGCCCTGGAGACTGGTCTTTGTGCCCACGGATGTGGAAAATTTCACCGGCTTGCCGGTCTTGGAAGGCTGCTCCGGTTCGCAGGAAACTGCCAATGCGGCAGCCAACATCAGAAATCCTAATATCTTTTTCATATGAACCTTATTATTCAAGAATTGCGTCAGGGCTTAACGGGACGAGCCAAACATTTTGCTGTCGGGTCGAACTGATAACCACCAGGAGCATCACTGGTAACATAGTATTGGCTTGTAAAGCCTTGATGCAGGGAAGCATAACATTCACCCATTCCCCAATACATTGTGTAAGTAGAAATAAGATGAGAGCCCGGTGCCCAACTCTGAACAGGAACGAAAACAACTCCTCCCAGATCTGATTCAATTACCCAGCCATAATTACCGTGGATAGATGACAGATACCATGGGACATCAAACCATCCCCAAATAGCCCCTAAGGCCTCATATGAAGGGAATTGAACATTTAACTCTCCATATCCATATGTATTACCGGGTTCTTCCGGGACAGAACATCCATAGTTACAAGTGTACCAATTACCTAGGTCAAGGGTAGTTCCATCAGATTTCGTATATTTTAAAATAACTGTCTTATCAGGGCCGACCGGGGTCCAGCCTGAGCTGCCATTTGACGGAAGAATGATTGCTTTGTTTATATCAAGTTTAAGATACTCATTGGTAAAATAATCTTCCCGCTCCCCGTCTTCTTGGCGTATTTTTGCGAAATAATAACAATAGTTTTCGTATTCATCACTCAGTTTTCCACTGAATAGATATCCTCCGGAATAAGCATATCCAGGCAAATCATCTGCTGCATTACCATCTGAAGTCTCAGTTAATGAAAGATTTGAATCTATTGAAAGCAAGCCAACAGGCTTAACCCAGTCTGTACCCAATACGTAAGCGTTATCAACTGCCTGATTATCTTCAATAAAGAACTGTATGTAGTCTTCAGGAATAACCATGTCAAATACTCCTGAAACAGTGTTATCCTGTACCTCAAAGTCTAATGATGCAGTAAGGTAATATGTATAATATGTTGTACTGAATACATATTCTCCAGATGCTCCTGCAGAAACGGAGGAATTACTACCGAAAGGAAGGAATACGGCGCGCATAGTACCTGTATTTCCCTCTTCAAGGCCAAGACTCCCTGGCGCAGGCGTACTACCATTCAATTCAGTAGTGCTCCAAGAAGATCCGTCGTAACTCATCTTGAGGTACTTTGGAGCCTGAGCATTAGAGAGAAAAACAAAAATGGCATCTCCTGCTTCCCAATCAGTTTTGACAAAATTATTAGGAGTTCCATCAAAATTATAATTGGCAGAAAGATTGAATTCTACCGAAGAATTAGGGCCAGGTTCCTTGCTGATGTCGTAGTCAGTGACAGGGACGCCGTTGATCTCTACGGTGATTCCAACGGGGTCAGCAGGGGTAGGCGGGGTCTCAGGCGCAAGCACGCCAAGGGCTGTGATGCGCGCCTTCTGCCCCGCGGGGAACAGGATGGGCGATCCGTCCTTCTTTACGAGCGGTACGGCTATCTCCTTGCCATCGACAGTGAAGTAGGCGATGAGGGCGCTTAGGTCAAGGGGCAGGGCGATGACGGATACCGTCAGGGTCTGGCCCTTGAGCAGTTTAACGCCGGAGCCATCGCCCAGCTGGGCCTTGATGTCGCCGGAGGTGCTGGAATAGTCTACGACTATTTCCGGGGCGGCCTGGGCGGAAAGGTTGGCGGCGAAGCCACCGGCGAGCACAACCTTGGAGCCCTCCTGGACGCCCAGGCGGAAGTCCGTGACGTTGACGTCGGCGGCATCGCCGGCGCTCACGATGAACTCAAATACGTTGAAGAGGGTATTGAAAACCAGATTGACTGTGCCGGCTTCGGGCTGCGCCTGGGCAGTCGCGGCCATGTAGCCCATCTCCGAAAGCGCCGGGCCGAAGACGTTGTCGCCAATCTTGCTAAGTTTCTGGGTTGAAGGGATGTTGGCCGATAGCTTGTTCCTTTGCAGCTTGCCTGCGGGGTAGCCGGCGAAGAAGGTGTGCGCGCCTTCTCCCCACAGCAGTTCAACCCCTTCTGTGGCGGGGTTGACGGCTGTGGCCACGCCGGCGGGCGCAGTCACCTTATAGTCCGCCCACTTCTGGTCGCTGTCGGCAACGGAGGCTTGCTCGCTCCAGACGGTGAACACGTCCCCGTCCTCCCAGAGCACGGCCTCCACGCCGTTCTCCGTGTAGCCCTGAAGGGCTGTCTTTGTGCCCACGGAGGTGGTAAACTTCACTGCCTTCCCTTTATTTCCAAAGCCGAAAGGCTGCTCCTGCCTCTCGCAGGAAACTGTCAATACTGCCGCTGCACACAGCAGCAATCCTAATAGCTTTCTCATATGCGGTTAATTAGTTTACGGGGTTGGAACACTCATATCAAAGTCATTGACGTTCTGTCCTTTGAGGACTACGGTAATGCCGGCGGCCTGGGCCTCGGGGCCCAGAGCGCCAAGGGCGCGGATGCGGGCCTTCTGGCCCGGCTCGAACTTGAAGTAGTTGCCGTCCTTGTCTGCCAGCGGGAGGGCGATCTCCTTTCCGTCAACGGTGAAGACGGCGGTGAGGTGACCCATTGCTACAGGGTATGTGATCACGGAGAATGTAAGGGTTGTTCCCTTTGGAACTTTAATGCTTCTGTGGTCGCCGAACTGCAGTTTGACTACACCGGTGGCGTTGGTATAATCTATTTCCACTTTAGGCTCAATAATTGGCGATAAGGTGGTCTCGAAATTTCCGGCCAGGGTCTGCTTGGATCCGTTCTGGACTTCCAGGCGGAAGGCGGATACCAGGGCGTCTGTCTTTTCGCCGGGGCTGACGATGAATTCGAAGGTGTTGAACAGCGGGGTGAACGGGAGTTTCACGCTGCTTTCCTCAGGAGTGGCCTGGGCTACGGCGTACATATAGCCATACTCTGAGAGAACTGGGATGAAGACATTGTCTTCTGTCTCTTTGACTACCTGGTATTCAGGGATGTAGGCTTTAATGACATTGCCGTTCAATTTGCCGGCCGGATAGGCTGCGTAGAAGGTGTGCTTGTCCTTGCCCCACAGCAGCTCAACCCCTTCCTTGGCGGGGTTGACGGCTGTGGCCACGCCGTCCTTGGCGGCCACCTTGTAGTTGGCCCATTTCTGGGTGCTTCCTGATACGGAAGCCTCTTCGCTCCATACGGTGAAGGTGTCTCCGTTCTCCCAGAGGAGGCCTTCAACGCCGTTCTGGGTGACGCCGGCGAAGCTGGTCTTGGTACCCACGGAGGTGGTGAATCTCACTGCCTTTCCAGAGGAGGAAGGCAGTTCCTGCTGTTCACAGGATACTAACATTGCTGCTGCAAGGAGCAGAAATCCAAAAAGCTTTTTCATATTAGTGTTATTTAATCTATTTCGTATTCAGAAACTACCAGGCCGTCTATGGTGATGGTTATGTTCACCGGAACGTCAGGGTCCGGATCGTCGCCGGGATCGTCACCGGGGTCGTCTCCCCCGCCCTGCGGGGTCAGGAGACCCAGGGCCGATACATCCACGTACTGACCGGGGTGGACCACAATGGGGTTGCCGTTAGCGTCTGTAAGCGGAAGGGCCACTTCCTCTCCGTTGACGGTGAAATATGCGGTGAGGTTGGTAAGGTCCTGCGGCAGGGCTACTACGTAAACCTGCAGCAAGTCATCCTTGCCAAGAGAGAACGGCCCCTGGGGATCCAAGGTTACGGTGATCTGGGACGATGCAGTGGCGGGGTCGACGGTGATGGCGGGGTCCGCCTGCGCGGAGAGGCCGGCTGTGAAGCCGCCGGCCAGCGCGCCGCCCCCCGCGCTCTCCAGCCTGAACCCGCTTACCTCAATGGGATCGTCCCCAGTGGAGGAAACGCTGAAGCACAGGGTGGTGAACATCGGCTTGAAAACCAGGTTTACGGGATCCGCGCTTGGAATGGCCTCCGCCGCAGCCGCCATATAGCCGTACTGGGAAAGGACAGGGGCGTAGGTGCGCGAGCCATCCACCAGGGAATTCAGCGCCTGCGTGGGCTGGGTGCTGGGAATATTGGCCGTGACAACGTTGCCGTTGAGGTCTCCCACCGGGAAAACGGCGTAGAAATGGTGCAGGCCGTCGCCTCCCCAGAGCAGTTCGTTGCTGTCCGTATCGGGGAAAACGGTGGTATTGGCCTGTACGGCTATACCGTAGTCCGCCCACTTCTGGGAGCCGCCGGAGGCCGTTCCGTCAGGGTTGAATATCCTGAAAACGTCTCCATTGGACCAGGCAATCTTGCCGATGCCGTCCGGAAATTGTATAGACGCTTTTGTGTCGACTAAACGGGATGTGGTAAAAGTGATTGGTTTACCTTTAAAGCCGTCATGGCCGTTGTTGTGCTTGCAGCAGGATATGAAAACTGCCGCCGCAGAAAGCAGCAACACAACACTTTTCTTAAGGAAAGAATTGCGGAACATAGGTGTTAAAAACATGTTTTCAAACTAATAACGTATTGCACAGGCAAATCTTGCATGCGGCGGGCAAAAAAAATACACAATTTCCCGGGCGCCGGACTGAAGGTTCCGGTACCCGGGAAATTGTGGGTCAATACTGGATGGAGACTACGGCTCCGGTTCCGGATCCGGAACGTCTATTGTGTAGTCATCTACGCCCTGCTCCTTGATAACAGCGGTGATACCTGCCTCCTGGGCCTCAGGGCCGAGGATCTTGGGAGCGTTGATGCGGGACTTCCTGCCGGCCGCAAAGGTGATGGACTGTTTGTCTTTAACGAGAGGAAGTTCAAGAGTCTGTTCTTCTCCTTCTCCATACTTGATGGTGAAAATGGCAGTAAGGTCTTTCAGGTCCTCAGCGAAGGTGATAACAGGGAAAGTCATAGTCTCGCCCTTGGGTATGGTAACTGTTCCAAGATTTACTTCAATCTCCTTAGAGGCATTGGTGTAGTCTATCTCAACCTTGGGATTATCAGTAGGGCTCATCGTGACAGTGAACTTTCCGGCGAGATATGCCTTGGAGCCTTCAGGCAGTTTCAGGCGGAATCCTGTAACGGTAACGTCAGTGCTGGAGCCTGGACCAACTATGAACTCCAGGTTGGAGAACATAGGTTGGAAGCTGAGTTCTACTTCTCCCTCGTCAGGGGTAGCTTGCGCAGTTGCCACCATATAGCCAAAGGTGCTCAGCTGCGGCTTGAAGACTCTTCCGCTTGAACTTGAAGGTTTCTGGGAGTCGGGAATAGTTCCGCTCAGTTTATTCTCGTACAAACCTTCGGCTGGATAGGAAGCGTAGAAGGTGTGGGTTTCATCTTCGCCCCACATCAGCTGAATGGCAGGATTGTTGGGTGAGATGGTTGAACTTGAGCCTGATACATTTACCCTGTAGGTAGCCCATTTCTGTTCTGGGGCCTGTACCTGGTCGCACCAAACTGTGAAGCGGTCCTGATTCACCCATTTGATAGCCTCTTTGCCGCTAACAACTTCACCGGAATACTCGGTCTTTGTGTTGACGGAAGACAGTGCGCTGAATTCAACGGCTTTTCCCTTGGGAAGAGGCTGGCTGGATTCCTGCTGTTTCTCGCAGGAAACTGTCAATGCTGCTGCAATAAGCAGTAATGAAAAATACTTTTTCATAAGCGTATATGTTTTTTATTTAATATGTTATATCGTAATCGTCAACGTCCTGGCCTTCTATGGTCACCTTGAACCTTGCGGATCCTTCTACATATTCAGGGGCAAGGAAATCGTTTGAAATGATGGTGGTCTTATGGCAGGCTGGTATCACTATGGGTGCACCGTAATCGTTCACCAGAGGGAGGTCGCGTTCCTCTCCGTCAACGACAAAGTAGGCGGTGAGGTTGGTCAGGTCCTTGGGCAATGCCACTACTGTAATTCTGAGGGTCTGGCCTGCGTTCAGGATAACGGGACTTAGCTCCACTGTGATTTGGGAGGAGGTGGAGGGGTCGATGGTGACGGCGGGGTCCGCCTGCGCGTCCAGGGCGGCCTTGAAGCCGCCGGCAAGCGCGCCTCCCCCCGCCGATTCCAGGCGGAAGCCGCTTACCTCAATTCCATCGAAGTTGCCGGTACCAACAACGAACTCTATTGTGGTGTACAGGTGCTGGAACGGCAGATTAACGGCTTCCTGGCTGCGGATTGCTTCCGCATAGGCAACCATAACGCCTTTTGTCCCGGCGTTTTGCGTGCTGGGGATATTGGCGGAAACCACGTTGCCGCTGATTTCCCCGGCTGGGTAAACGGCGTAGAAACTGTGCAGGCCGTCGCCCCAGCGGAGCTGCGTCCCAACTGGCGTAAGGGAGTTCCCCTGTATGGTGTAGTCCGCCCCGCCTCCGGGCCCGGAAGCCTGCGGACTGTTCACTCTTATAACGTCGTCCGATGTCCAGTTCATGGCAGTCTGCGAGAAAGTGAAGCTTATAGGTTTCCCTTTGGACGTGTAGGTCCATTTCCCGCAGGAAACCAGCAGGAGAGCTGCCATTAAAAGTAAACCTGGTATCTTTTTCATAAAAATATCGATATCGTTAATTTTTTCTTAAAACAGAAAGCGTTACCTGGTCTCGCAGACTACAATACGGTTGGCTCCTGAAATAGTTGACACTTGCTGGGAGTCACCATAATACTTGGTGGTAATGCGGGAGGCGTCAATGCCGGCATCCATCAGGGCTTTCTTGACGGCATCCGCACGGAGTACTGACAGGGTCAGGTTGTTGGCGGCGGGTTCGGTATCCTTGTCGGCATAACCGCTGACGGTCACCTGGGTATCAGGATACATATTGAGCACATTCAGGAGACGGATGATCTTGGATCTCTCGCTGTCCGGGAGGTCGGATTTGCCAGGACCGAAGATGATGCGCTCTTCCGTAACGCGGGGGTTCTCGCCGCGGGCGAGGGCCTCCCTTTCAGCGGCGAGGCGCTCGGAGCGGGCGCGGTCAGCGGCGCGCGCGGCGGCGATGCGGTCCGCCG
>JAGCYZ010000069.1 GCA_017960545.1 Bacteroidales bacterium | reverse complement strand
CCCTCATTGGCGTCGACTATAACCGTGGTGGACGCCCCAATCTTTTGTGTCACTATGGTCACTGTGCCGGCTGCGGCATCGTAGTCGCTGATAGTCAGCGGGATCCGCTCGCCTTTCTCATCAGCCCTCACAATGAGGAACTGCCCCGGCAGGGCGGCTTTGGCAAGCCGCGGGGCCTCCAGCACCATCTTGCAGATGTTGGAGGTGAGCATTTTCTTCTCCAGTATCTTATACATCTCAGAGGAGTTTAGAAATATCCTTTTCGTCAATTACCTTGAGGCCGTTGCGGTCAATTGCCTCCTGGGCTTTCTCCGTGTTGTCAGTGCGGAATATCAGCACGCCCTTTCCCTTGAGAAGGAAGGAGTACAGGTATGATATGCTGATGTCTTCCTTGGCCAGGAAATCAATGGCGTCGGCGGCCTTGCCGGGCACGTCGTCCAGCTCAATCGCAAAGACTTCGCTCAGGGAGATGGCTACGCCAGCGTCCTTGAGAATCTTGTATGCCTTGTCCGGCTCGCTGCACAGGATACGGTAGATACCGTAGTCCGTGGTATCGGTAATGGTTGAGGCTATCAACTGTATGTTGTGGACCTTGAGAAGCTTGAGCACCTTTACCAGAGTGCCTGACTTGTTCTCTATGAATACAGATAATTGATTGACAGTCATTGTATTGAGCGTTAAATTAATACTTAATCCTTAAATCTTTTACACGTACGGCCTTGCCTTCTGACTTAGGCAGGGAACCCTTGGGAACCAGGCGGACCTTAGGCGTGATGAGGATCTCGTCGCGGAGTTGGCGGGTGATTTCCCTTTCCAGGTTCTGCAGTTTTCCAAAGTCATCGAATGACAGGTTGTCTGCAACCTCCACTTCTACGGTCATAGCATCGTTGTTGTCCTTGGTCTCCAGGGTGATGAGGTAGTCGGATGCAAGCTCCTTGAACTGCATCAGGATGGTCTCTATCTGGATAGGGAATATGTTCACACCCTTGAGGATGATCATATCGTCTGAGCGGCCTTTCATACGGTCGAGCCTCTTGTGCTGCCTTCCGCAGGGGCAGTCGCCGGGGAGGATGCGGGTGAGGTCGCGCGTGCGGTAGCGCAGCAGCGGCATAGCCTCGCGCTTGAGCGTGGTGAGCACCAATTCTCCAACCTCTCCGTCCGGCACCGGCTCCAGCGTGTCGGGATCCACGATCTCCACAATATAGTAGTCTTCCCAGATGTGCATTCCGTTCTGCTCAGGGCACTCGAAAGCAACGCCGGGGCCGCACATCTCGCTCATTCCGAACGAGTTGTAAGCCTTCACGCCCAGCATTTCCTCAATGCGCTTGCGCGTGTCCTCGCTGTGTGGCTCCGCGCCGATGACCAGCGTGCGAAGCTTGGTGTCCTTGCGCGGATCGATGCCTCTCTCCTGCATCACCTCGTAAAGGCGCGCTGCATAGGAAGGGATTGCGTGAACAACCGTGGTGCCGAAGTCTGTGAAGAACTTGAGCTGCCTGAGGGTGTTTCCGGCGGCGGCGGGAACGGTGAGCATTCCCAACAGCTCGGCGCCGTACTGGAATCCCAGGCCTCCGGTGAACATTCCGTAGCCGGAAGTGTTCTGGAATACGTCATTGGGGCGGCATCCCACCATCCACAGGCATCGTGCAACGGCGTTGGCCCACTCCTCCAGGTCCTTCTGGGTATGAAGGATTACCGTGGGGTTGCCGGTGGTTCCGCTTGAAGAATGCAGCCTGACGCACTGGTCCAGCGGCACGGAGGCAATGCCAAAGGGATATGTGTCCCTGAGGTCCTGCTTGGTGGTGAAAGGAATCTTGCGCAGGTCGTCAAGCGTCTTGATATCTGACGGCTTGAGCCCTTCTTTCTTGAAACGCTCCCTGTAGAAAGGGGAGTTCATACAGTGCTCCACGGTTTTCTGGAGCCTGTCCAGCTGGTAGCTTTCAATTTCCTGGCGGGTGAACGCCTCTTCCGGATTGAAATATTTATTGTCGTAGTTCATATCCCAGGTCAAAACATTTACAGTTAGCTTCTACTATGGCATCGCCCTTGGCGGCGAAAATGCTTCCTATTGCAGCGCGGAGCTGCTCCGGCTTGAAGATTCCCATAAAGCGGGCGGCCATTCCAAGCAGCACCATATTGGCGCCTTTGGGGTTGCCGGCCTCGCGCGCAAGGGACTCAATGTCATATTTGAGTACGTGCGGGAGGGCTTCAAGTTCCGCGATGACGGCATCCTCGGCAGGGTAGTTGGGGATGTTCACGAAAGGCTTGGAGGAAGTGACTATTGCTCCGTCCGCGCTAAGGAACGGGATGTAGCGCAGGGCTTCCATAGGTTCCATGGAGATGATTATGTCCGCGTGTCCCTTGGGGATGAGGTCGCTGTGGATTTCTTCCGTGCTGAGGCGAAGGTCGCTCTGCACGTCGCCGCCGCGCTGGCTCATTCCGTGAACCTCCGCCTGCTTGAGCTGCAGGCCGGCGGCAGTGGCCGCCTCTCCGATCACTGTGGCGATTGACAGGATGCCCTGTCCGCCAACTCCGCAAAGTATTATATCTGTTTTCATTTCTTGGAATGTCTTCTGAGGGTTTGCATACATTCTCTGCGAGGGATTATCACGGATACGCCGTTATAATCTATTTCCTTGCGGATAAGCTGGGTTATCGCCTCCATATTGGGGGCGATGGGATTTACCACGTGGAGGTGCTCCGGCTCCACGCCAAGGCCCAGGCATATAGCCTCGAACTTGCTGGTTCCGGCGGAATCCTGTCCTCCGGTCATTGCGGTGGTGAGGTTGTCGGAGATGATGACCGTGATGTTGGAATGGTCGTTAACGGCGTCCAGCAGGCCGGTCATTCCGGAATGGGTGAAGGTGGAGTCTCCGATTATGGCAATGGCGGGGAAGAGGCCGGCGTCAGCGGCACCCTTCGCCATTGTGATGGAGGCACCCATATCCACGCAGCTGCTCAGAGTCTGGAATGGAGGAAGCGCTCCCAGGGTATAGCATCCGATGTCACCGAACACTCTGGCTCCGGGGTACTCCGCAGCCACCTTGTTGAGCGCGTTGTAAACATCGCGGTGGCCGCAGCCGGGGCAGAGCTGAGGCGGGCGGGCCGCCAGGTTCTTTGCCGGTTCGAAGCCTTTGCCGGGGGCGATGCCCAGGGCTGCGGCTACGTTGTCGGGGTTGAGCTCGCCTGTGCGGGGGAGTTTGCCGGTAAGCCTGCCTTCAACCTTGTATTCTGCGCCGAGCAGGGCCTTCACGTCCTGCTCCACTACGGGCTGGCCGTCTTCCACAACCAGGATGCTCCTGCTGCGGGCGGCAAGCTCCTTGATCTTCTTTTCCGGAAGCGGGTATTGCGAAACCTTGAGCACGTTCTTGGCTCCAGCCTCGCATACATAGTTGTAGGCTATTCCGCAGGCGATGATGCCCAGCGGAGCGTTGTCATCCTGAGCGCATCTGTCATCCTGAGCGCATCTGTCATCCTGAGCGCATCTGTCATCCTGAGCGCAGCGAAGGATCTCCCCCTCCAGCCTGTTATGCTCGCTCCCCTCCGCGGCCGCCGCCATTGCCGGCTGCTTCTCTATGAGTGAAATATATTGCTTGCGTGCGATGCCCGGAAGCAGGACCCATCCCTTGCCGGTGGCAGGGTTGAACTTGTTCTGCTCCTGAGGGGCTCCAATCTCGACCGCGGCGCGGGAGTGGGCAAGGCGGGTGACCACCCTGAACAGCACCGGAACGCCCAGTTTCTCAGACAGGTCGAAGGCCTCGCCCATCATCTTGAAGGCTTCCTGCTGTGTGGAAGGCTCAAAGATGGGGATCATGGCGAACTTGCCGTAAAAGCGGCTGTCCTGCTCGTTCTGGGAGGAGTGCATTGAGGGATCGTCTGCGGCAAGGACAACGAGGCCTCCGTTAACGCCGGTGATGGCGCTGTTCACAAAGGCGTCCGCGCAGACGTTCATTCCCACGTGCTTCATGCAAACAAGGGCGCGTTTGCCCGCGTAGGACA
The DNA here is from genome assembly GCA_017960545.1 of Bacteroidales bacterium. Lineage (GTDB taxonomy): Bacteria > Bacteroidota > Bacteroidia > Bacteroidales > UBA932 > Cryptobacteroides. The sequence goes on along the minus strand of JAGCYZ010000069.1, from coordinate 1,106 downwards.
TACCCAGCGCCGCCTCCATTGCGGTTTTCTCGTTGGTGCACCAGCGGCTGCGTATTCCGCGCTCGCGCGCCAGGGGGTCTTTCTGGATGAATTCAGTGATTTCGGTAGAAGGGGTGCCTGGATATGCGTACACGCCCGACAGGCCGGCGTAGATAGCCCCAAGGGCTATGGCTTCGTCCCCTAACAAAAGTTTTTTCATATCAGCTCAAATGTATCAGCGTCTTCAAGCACAGGGAACTTTGCCCTGTAATCCTGAATCAATTTCTTGTCAAATTCTCCCGAACACTCGCATTGGGTGTTGTCCGGGCAGGCGGCAACGGCGTTTCCATACGGATCCAGAAGGACCGTGCCGCCGTTATAGTTGCAAACGGGATCGGATCCCACGCGGTTCACGCCCAGGACGTAGCACTGGTTCTCTATTGCGCGGGCGCGCAGAAGGGTGTCCCAGTGGTAGCGGCGCTTGTCAGGCCAGTTGGCCACGCAAATTATGGCGTCGTAATCGTCCCTGTTTCTAAGCCATACGGGGAACCGCAGGTCATAGCATACGGTAAGGAGAAACCTCCAGCCGCGCCATTCCACAATCTCTTTCCTGTTGCCGGCGCTGAAGCGTTCCTGCTCTCCGCCGTAGGTGAAGAGATGGCGCTTGTCGTAGGTGACCACTGTGCCGTCGGGCGTAACGAAATAGAACCTGTTGAGGCACTTTCCGCCGGTATCCAGAGCGATGCTGCCCGCTATGGCGGCATCAGTGCGCGCCGCGGCGGCCTTCATCCAGGCAAGGCCTTCAGAAGGTTCTTTCTCTACTGATGCATCGGGGAGGGTGGCGAAACCGGTGGTGAACATTTCCGGGAGCACGTACAGGTCTGCGCCGGGATTTCTGTCCAGGGCCTGGTCCAGATTCTGCAAATTGGCCCGGGGGTCTCCCCAGGCGAGATCTCTTTGAAGTAATACAACTCTCATAATAACAGTAACCATACAAATATAAATGATTTGACGCCAAAAAGCAAAATAGTAGTATATTTGCGTAGAGTCTCTAAATCACAAACTATTATGAAAGACGGAGAATACAAGACAGTGGCCCGTTATACAGACGCTGTTTCTGCTCACAT
>JAGCYZ010000068.1 GCA_017960545.1 Bacteroidales bacterium | reverse complement strand
GCCATACGGGGATGCCCCAGTAGCCTTCGTTGTAGATGCCTGCGCGGGAGTTGCCGTCGGCGCCGGATATTTCAATGCGGGCGTTGCTCTTTATGACGGTCCAGGAAGACTGGTCTATGTTGTCGGCCGCAATCTGTACCTTGGCGGAGCCTTCCTGCACGGGATTCCAATAATAGAGGCCCTTGATGTAGTTGACGTTGGGGTCCTTGGGCGGAGCGCCGGCGCGAGGCGTCTGGGCTGCCTGCTGCGCTTGCGCCTGGGCCTGGGCCCGGCGCATCTCGCGCTGCCCCGGCAGCATCTGCAGCCTCTGCCGTCCCTGCGAATCGCCGCCGCTGAGCATAGGGCGCGGCGGATTCTCGCCCGGAAGCGGATTCATTGGCGCCTGGACTTGCGGCTGATTTGGAGCATAGTAGATTTCGGGAGCGGCGAAAGCGCGGTTGCGGATAAGCTCGGCATAAAGGCCTCCGTCATAGGAATAATTGATCTCTTCGGTCATCAAGCCATACATCAGGGGACTGACGTCAGAGGTGATATGGTCGGCCTGAACCGTTACGGTAAGGACGTCCGGGTCTAACTTGACGGAACAGGAAATAACAACGGCGACGGTAGCAAAGATTGCCGCCGGCAACAGAAAGAATCGTTTCATGGGCAGACCTTTTATGTATGGCTACCCAAAGATAATGGTTTTATTCTTGAAAGTGAGGATTTTCCTTTCAAGATGCTTCTTGACTGCGCGTGAAAGGACTATTTTCTCCAGGTCCTTGCCCTTGAGGGCAAGGCTCTCGGGCGTGTCTTTATGGGTGATGCGCACCACGTCCTGCTCTATGATTGGACCTGCATCCAGCTCAGCCGTCACGTAGTGGCTGGTGGCTCCTACAATCTTCACTCCCCTCTCATAAGCCTGATGATATGGCTTTGCTCCCACGAAAGCCGGGAGGAACGAGTGGTGGATGTTGATCATATTGTGCGGATATGCGGCTATGAACTTGTCGCCTATTATCTGCATATAGCGCGCAAGAACAATGAAATCTATCTTCAGTTCCTCCATCAGGGCCATCTGCTCCTCCTCAACCTGAGGCTGGTTGGAATGGTCCGGCGCTATCTCCCATACGTAATATGGAATCTTGAACTGGTCCGCGACGTAGCGGAGATCTTCGTGATTGCTGACTATGCAGGGAATCTCCACGTCCATTTCTCCTGCCTCGTATCGGGCAAGAAGGTCATACAGGCAGTGGCTCATCTTGCTTACGAAGAGGGCCATCCTTGGCTTGCGGTCGCTGAAATATACGTGATAGTCAATTCCGTAGCGTTTGCTGTACAGCGTTCCAAAATACTCGCTTATCTTATCGCGGGGAATCTGGAAGCCGTCCAGCTCCCATTCAAGGCGCATAAAGAAATGCTTGTCCACATTGTCTGTATATTGGTCAAGATAGACAATGTTGCCGTTGTTGTCCGATATGAATTTGGTGATTTCCGTTATGATGCCCTTCTTGTCCGGGCAATGTAATAGGAGAATTGCTGTATTCATTTACGCTACTAACTGTTAACCAAAGACAAAGATAGTCATTTTCGGAAAAATTAATTATATTTGAAATTGGTAATTATGCTTTTTAGATGAACGCTGCAGTAAGGAGTGTCTTGTTGGACTCGATCTCAATTATCCTGGGTGTGTTTGTAACCTTCTGGATCCAGGACCTTATAGACCGTGCCCACGACCGCGAAGAAGTCCGCTCCGCGCTTTGGCTGGTACGCACGGAACTGACCAACAACCTGGAAGACATCAACATCCTCAACGAATATCTGAACCAGGAAAATGCCTCCGCCAAGTATTTTCTGCAGCATCGCAATGACATTGACAGCTGCCCTGCAGACTCCCTGGCCTACCACAGCGGAATGATCCTCGCAGCAGTGAACGCCACCGTGAGCAACGACGCCCTGGAGTTCCTTCAGTCCTCCTCGCTATTCCCCAAGATTGGAAACAGCCTGCTTTCTATGAAAATAATACGCGCATACGACAGCAGCCAGTTGACAGTGGACATAGCGAACAAGCACATAGCCGACAAGAACGAAAGGTTCGAGGATTTCATAAACGAAAATAACGTAAACCAGATAGCAACCCAAGGGGCCATAGACATCCCGGCTTTCATAAAGACGGACTACGGCCTGTACTCAATGATGTGGATTACCAACCAGGTGGTCACTGACCAGACTGCGGACATATCAGACATCAAGGAAGCCCTTCTGGCCATAGACGAATACTTACGCAGACATTAAGTAACACTTTTAACAGATACGATTATGAAAAAAGAAGCACCAGGAAAGGTCATTATCACGCCCCGTCCGCCGGCAGGCAGCCAGGAAGGAGATGGAGCAGAAATCCTTCTCAAATGCGAAAGACCTCGTTTTGAGGATCTGAAACCCATTGATCCCGCAGATGTCAAGAAGCAGGAACCTGTCAGCAAAGACGAGAAACTTCCAAAGGTCAAAGCTCCTGACCTGAAGGATAAAGCCAAAGTTTGCGGCCCCAAGCCTGGACTGAAGCAAAAATAATTCAGTGTCATAACTTGACAATCCGGCGCTGTATCTTTGCCCCTGTCATAATCTGGAACGGGCGACAATCTATTACAGCGTCTTGAACGCATGCGGAGCCGCGAGGCTTGATGTGACCCTCAGGGACATCACCGCTTCCATAAATTACGGAGCCGTCCGGGAATTGTTCCTTGGGCGGCTTCTCGTATTTTTGTATCTTTGGAGTATGACAGTAGAAAGCCATCCGCTGGAACCATTCCTGCCCGCAGGCGCCACAATCCTGTTCCTTGGCAGTTTCCCGCCGCCGCGCGCACGGTGGTCGATGGATTTCTTCTACCCTAACTTCAACAACGATTTCTGGCGCGTGATGGGCCTGGTGCACTATGGCGACGCCCAGCACTTTGTGGCTCCGGCCGGCAGGCGCTTCAACTACGAAGCCGTAGTTGAATTCTGCCGTAGGGCCGGCCTCGCCTTCTTTGACACCGCCTCAAAAGTCCGCCGCCTCAAGGACAACGCCAGCGATGCCTTCCTGGAAATAATCGAGCCCACTGACCTGGGCGCCCTCCTTTCACGCCTCCCCCACTGCCACACCCTGGTAACCACCGGCGGCAAAGCCAGCGAAGCCATCCCTGTCATCCTGAGCGCAAGCCATCCTGTCATCCTGAGCGCAAGCCATCCTGTCATCCTGAGCGCAAGCGAAGGATCTCCCCCCGCTCCTGTCATCCTGAGCGCCAGCGAAGGATCTACCCCCCGCGAAGGATCTCTCCCCATCCCACCCCCAGGCTCCTTTACGGACCTGGAGGCCTTCGGCCGGGAGTTGCGCTGGTGGCGGATGCCTTCCACCTCCCGCGCCTATCCCCTTCCCCTGGCCGCCAAGGCATCCGCCTACGCGCAGCTCTGGCCTGAACCCCTCGAGTTATGAAACGCATCCAATATACCGGAAACAACTATCAGGAAATCAAGGATTTCTGCGGCGACAAGATTCTTGCGCCCTATTTCTGTATGGGATTCTCAATGCTGTCCCTGATGACCGACGACGGATTTGTCTCCGTCCAGGAAGGAGACACAATTGTCCAGGCCCCGGACGGGACCTTCTCCGTGGAGCACTGACCTAGCAGCCTACCACCCACTT
>JAGCYZ010000067.1 GCA_017960545.1 Bacteroidales bacterium | reverse complement strand
GACACCCTGCGCCGCCAGATTGCTGGAGGCCTTGGCCAGATGGCCGCCGGCCTGCCCTGGTGGACCTACGATGCAGGCGGATTCTTCCGCCCCGGCAACCAGTATTCAGATCCGGATTACCAGGAAAGGATGATCCGCTGGATCCAGACCGCCGTCTATCTCCCGTTTATGCGCGTACACGGCTATCAGAGCCGTACCGAGCCTTGGGAGTACAGCGAGGAGACAGAGCGCCTCTTCCTGGCCGCCATCGCCCAGCGCGAGGCCCTTCTCCCTTATGTCCTGGAGAATGCCGAAAAGGTATGGAAGGAAGACTATACGCTTATGAGGCCTCTTGTCTTTGACTTCCCTCAGGACGAACAGGCTCTGCAGCAGGATTGCGAATTTATGTTCGGACCTGACTTCCTGGTATGTCCCGTACTTGCCAGCGGAGTTTCTTCCTGGCGCGTTTACCTGCCGGAGAATGCGGCCGGATGGGAGGACGTGCGCAACGGCACCCGCTATGACGGCGGCCAGTACCGTGACGTGCCGGTTGACCTGGAGGCAATCCCGGTATTCAAGCGTCTGAAATAATGATTAGGATTCAAGCTTCTTGCAAGTATCCAGAAGATAAGTCTTGAGTTTCTGCCCGTTTATTGGCAAGCCGAGCTTGTTACGGATGATATTGTTGTAGGTATTGCTTGAAGCACGGCTGAAATGGGGCTCTATATCCTTGGAATAGAGTCCCATTAAAAATAGGCAGCAGTATCCAATCTCCCACTGGCTCAGGTGGTGATCCTTGAGGAAGGCGATGAACTTTGGATGGCTGGCAGAGAATACCTTTGCCGTGGACAGGAGGAATTCGTCCCTGTTGCTCAAAAGATCCTGGATACTCTGGTTTGCAGCCTTGGAATCTACCGGATTGGATGTGATATGCCCTAGCAGGACCTTGTCCAGGAGGGCGAGGCGCTCGCTCACTATCTTGCGGGTTTCCTCGTTCATCACTTCGGATTCCCTGTGCGCGGCTTCAAGGGCGTCACGTTCCCTCTGGAGGACATCAGATTTCTGCTTTAGGTTGTCAAGGCTCAGTTCCGCCCGTTCAATGGCTTTCTTGCCAAAATGTATTATACCCCATCCCAACAGCAGAAGGATCACTATCGCGCCTAAGAGCAGGGTGCGGATGTGCGTTTGCCGCAGTTGTTCAAGTTGGGAACTGTAGCGCTCCTCCATAAAACGGGTGTCGGAGTTAAGGACCTCCTTGAGATGCCGGTCACCGGCCTCCTTGCCCATTTTGTGCATCTCTACCGCCTTCTGGTAATCTCCTTCGTTCTCGTATATCTGGGCAAGGCGGAAATAGTACTCCTTGTTGAGGTCATCCGGGTGGTAGAGGGCATAGTAACCCAGAACCAGCAGGGCCGAGTCCACCTGGCCGCTTGCGGCGTATGCGTCTGATATGGCCAGCCAAGGCCGCAAGCCCTTATCCGGAATCTCTGTCAAGCAGGAATCCTTGAGAGCCTGGACATACTCTTTGTCGCCGGAGGCGATGGCCGTCTCTATCCTGGTTTTGAAATATTGTGACCTCACAGTCATATTCAGGCTGTCCCAGTGAGGAAGAAGGTCGTCCAGGGCCCGGGAGGCGGCGGGAAGATTGTCCAGATTCAGATAGTCATCTGCTACAGAAGCCTGTGAGTATGCGTATTTGGACAGAATATTGTTTTCTTTGAAGTATTGGCTGGATATGAGGTCGTTCTCCAGGGCGGCGGTGTAATCGTAGATGTACTTGTACAACTGGGATTTAAGGTAGTAGAGGTGCCCTGCGGTGTATAAGTCTTCCGCCTGGGGGATATAGGGCTCGCCTCGGGCTAGCCATTCCATTGCCGCCTCGGTATCTCCGGCGTTGTTGGCTATTGTGGCTGCGTAATAACAACTGCTGAGTTTCTGGTCTGCGTTTCCGTGGAATCGGTAGTAATCCAGGGCGGGGTTTATTATGCTGTCGCTCTTGACCGTTATCCCGTTCCTGTCCATTGCCTGGGAAAGGAGGAGGGCGTGGCGGGCGCGTTGGGCATCAGAGCGCAGGGAACTGCCTCCCATACCCTGCAGGATGGCCAGTGAGCTGTCAGGGTGTTGGAACATAAGGCTTTCCGCCCGCTGAAGTTCATAGTCAGTCTGCCGGGTAGCAGTACAGGAATAAAGTATTATAGCCGATATTATCAGTGGGATGCTGATCCGCATGCCCAAAGTTACTTCTTTTTTTAGAAAATGTGTATATTTACACAGTATTACCTTATAATTATGTTTCTGAAAATTTTACTCCTCGTCCTGTTCTTTGCAGTTATGATCGGCGTGGGCATTTACTGCCGCCGCACGGCGTCTGACGTTCAGGGCTTCGTGCTCGGAGGCCGCAATGTAGGCTCCTGGCTCACCGCATTCGCATTCGGTACATCTTATTTCTCCGCCGTTATCTTTGTAGGTTATGCCGGACAGTTCGGCTGGAAATACGGCCTTTCCGCAACCTGGATCGGTATTGGCAACGCTCTCATAGGCTCCCTGCTGGCCTGGAGGATACTGGGGCGCCGCACGCGCCTTATGACGCAGTATCTGCAGAGCGCCACTATGCCGGATTTCTTTGGCAAACGATTTATGAACAACGCCCTCAAAGTGGCGGCGTCCGTAATCGTGTTCGTGTTCCTCATCCCATATACAGCATCCCTGTATAATGGTCTGTCACGCCTTTTCAGCATGGCGTTCAACGTTGACTATATCTGGTGCGTCCTGGGAATGGCAGTGCTCACAGGTATCTATGTGTGGGTAGGAGGATATATGGCAACGGCCGTGAATGACTTCATCCAGGGAATGATAATGCTGGTGGGTATCTGTGCGGTCATAGCCTCCGTCCTCAGCGGAAACGGAGGATTCACGGCAGCGGTGGAAACCCTTTCGCACATTCCTTCGGAAAGCGCTCCGGGCCTTGGCGGCGCCTTCGTATCGTTCCTGGGACCTCAGCCAATCTACCTCCTTGGAGTTGTGCTGCTCACCTCGCTTGGAACGTGGGGACTTCCGCAGATGGTTGGCAAGTTCTACGCAATCCGCAACGAGGCGGCTATCCGCAAGGGAACGTTCATTTCTACTTTCTTCGCAATAATAGTTGCCGGAGGATGCTACTTCCTGGGAGGCTTCGGCCGTCTGTATGGACAGAGCATTGAGTACACCGCCGCCGGCACTCCGGTTTATGACAGCATTGTTCCTTCTATGCTGGCATCGCTTCCGGACCTGATGATAGGCGTGGTGATCATCCTTGTGCTTTCCGCATCAATGTCAACGCTGTCTTCACTGGTGCTCACTTCCGGATCTACGCTTACGCTGGATATCATTGATCCCGCGGTGGCAAAGGCGCGCAAGGGCAAGCATCTTGGCGAGCGCAAGCAGCTCCTTTCCATCCGCCTCCTGGTGGTATTCTTCATTGTGGTATCGTCCGCCATTGCAATAGTGCAGGCCAAGAGTTCAGTCACATTCATCGCCCAGCTGATGGGTATTTCCTGGGGAGCCCTTGCGGGAGCATTCCTTGCACCGTTCCTCTATGGTCTTTACTGGAAGCGCACCACAACGGCTTCCGTATGGGTCAGCTTTATTGCCGGCGTAGCGGTTATGTGCGGCTGTATGTACTGCACATTCACCGGAAAGACCTTCCTGAACCCTTATTTCACCTCTCCGATCAATGCCGGAGTCCTGGCAATGGTGCTGGGTTTGGTCCTGGTTCCTGTAGTAAGCCTCCTTTCTCCTGTTAAGGCCAAGGAAGAAGTTGACAAGATGTTCAGCTGCTATGACAGCACCGTTACCGTTCCTGCATCCACATCCCTTGCCGAGGAAAAGTAATTGGCTAAATAATGTTTTTTTCGTATATTTGGTCTGCAACTAAAATCTATTCACTATGGGAATATTAATTACAATACTCATTGGAGCTCTTGCAGGATTCCTTGCAGGAAGGCTCGTAAAGGGATTCGGCTTTGGATTCCTGGTTAATCTTCTGGTTGGTATCCTTGGCGGATTCATCGGAGGCAATCTTCTCAACTGGCTTGGCGTTTCATTCGGAGGCACAATCATCGGCCAGAT
>JAGCYZ010000066.1 GCA_017960545.1 Bacteroidales bacterium | reverse complement strand
TCAGTTCGTGAACAATCTTATGTTACAGGGTAAGAAGAGTATCGCGTATTCTATTTTTTACGATGCCATTGATTTGGTAGGCGAGAAGATGAAAGATTCTGATAAGGCTCCTCTAGATATTTGGAGGCAGGCTCTCGAGAACGTGACCCCTCAGATCGAGGTTAAGTCACGCCGTATCGGTGGAGCTAACTTCCAGGTGCCTACTGAGTTGAGACCGGAGAGGAAAGTTTCACTTTCTATGAAGAATATGATACAGTTCGCCCGTAAGCGCTCCGGCCACTCAATGGCAGAAAAGCTCTGCGCTGAGATAGTTGCAGCTTATAACAACGAAGGTGGTGCATTCAAGAGGAAAGAGGATATGCACAGGATGGCAGAGGCCAACAAGGCATTTGCCCACTTCCGTTTCTAGTATCTCCGGTTAGTTAGATGGCAAGGGATTTACAGTACACAAGGAACATCGGCATCATGGCCCACATTGATGCCGGCAAGACGACAACCTCCGAGCGTATCCTTTACTATACGGGCAAGACCCATAAGATAGGAGAGGTTCACGAGGGTGCCGCCACCATGGACTGGATGGCGCAGGAGCAGGAGAGAGGTATAACCATTACCTCCGCCGCTACCACCGCCTTCTGGCACTACGGCGGAAAGGTCTATCAGATAAACCTGATAGATACTCCGGGTCACGTTGACTTTACCGTAGAGGTGGAGCGCTCCCTGAGGGTTCTTGACGGCACGGTGGCCACGTTCTGCGCAGTTGGACGCGTACAGCCTCAGAGCGAGACCGTATGGCGCCAGGCAGACAAGTACAATGTTCCAAAGATTGCGTACATAAACAAGATGGACAGGGTGGGAGCTGACTTCCTTGCCTGTGTGGAGGACATCCACAACAAGCTTGGAGCTACAGCGGTTCCCGTATGCCTGCCTATCGGATCGGAGGACACGTTTGAAGGAATCGTGGACCTCATCTCCCGCAAAGCCATATACTACAATTCTTCCGAAGAGCTTGTAAACTTCAAATACGGTGAGATTCCCGAGGATATGCTCGGAGAGGTAGCCGTATGGCGCGACAAACTGGTGGACGCCGCCGCCGAGTGCGATGACGACCTTATGGAGAAGTACTTCGAGAATCCGGAGTCCCTCTCTGAGGAAGAGATCATCGCCGCCCTGCGAAAAGGCACCATCAGCATGAAGATAGTTCCTGCCTGCTGCGGATCTTCTTTCAAGAACAAAGGCGTTCAGTTCCTGCTTGACTGTGTAATGAAGTATCTCCCTTCTCCTCTGGACAAGGGCGCGGTCAAGGGAACAAACCCCCGCAACGGACAAGAAGTTACACGTGAGCCCAGCGCAGACGAACCGTTCTGCGGACTGGTGTTCAAGATCGCTACGGATCCCTATGTGGGACGCCTGGCATTCATGCGTGTTTATTCCGGCCATCTGGATTCAGGTTCGTATGTGTTCAACGTACGCTCCGGCCGCAAGGAAAGGCTGTCAAGGCTGTATCAGATGCACTCCAACCACCAGAACCCCATAGAGTTCGTGGAGGCGGGAGACATCTGCGCCGCCGTTGGCTTCAAGGACCTGCGCACCGGTGACACCATCTGTTCAGAAGGTCATCAGATCACCCTGGAGTCTATGGAATTCCCCGATCCGGTTATCGGAATCGCAGTGGAGCCAAAGACCCAGCAGGATCTGGACAAGCTTGGAATAGCTCTTGGAAAACTTGCCGAAGAAGACCCTACCTTCAGCGTGAAGGCCGACCAGGAAACCGGTCAGACCATCATCAGCGGAATGGGAGAGCTTCACCTTGACATCATCATAGACCGCCTGCGCCGTGAGTTTGACGTAGAGATCAACCAGGGCGCCCCGCACGTCAACTACAAAGAGGCCATCACGGGTACCTGCCAGCACCGCGAGGTGTTCCGCAAGCAGACCGGCGGCCGCGGCAAATTTGCCGACATCGTTGTAGAAATAGGACCTGCAGACCAGGGAGTTTCCGGATTGCAGTTCGAAAATGAAGTCAAAGGTGGCAATATTCCAAAAGAATTCATACCTTGCGTTCAGAAAGGATTTGAAATGGCAATGGCCAACGGAGTGCTGGCCGGTTACGAGATGCAGTCGATGAAAGTAAGGCTCCTGGACGGATCCTTCCATCCGGTAGATTCCGACGCGCTTTCTTTCGAGCTCGCAGCCAGAATGGCATTCCGCAATGCCTGCCCAAAGGCAAAGCCGGTTCTCCTGGAGCCCATAATGAGCCTTGAGGTGGTTACACCTGAAGAGTATATGGGAGACATTGTGGGAGACCTCAACCGCCGCAGGGGGCAGATAGCCAATATGGATTCAACATCCACCGGAGCCAGGATCATAAAGGCGTTCGTTCCGCTCGCAGAGCAGTTCGGATACGTTACAGTCCTCAGGACCCTGTCTTCAGGCCGCGCAACAAGTACGATGTCCTTTGACCATTATGCAGAAGTCCCTCCTACTCTGGCAAAGAGTATAGTGGAAAGAAGCGGTTACAGGTACATCGAGTATAACGAAGATTAAAAAAGAAAAAATAAAAGAATGAGCCAAAAGATCAGAATTAAACTCAAATCATTCGACCATATGCTGGTTGACAAGTCAGCCGCTAAGATCGTTGAGACAGTGAAAGCTACCAATGCAAAGGTAAACGGACCCATTCCGCTTCCTACCAACAAGAAGATTTTCACTGTGAACCGCTCTACCTTCGTAAACAAGAAGGCCCGCGAGCAGTTTGAACTGGATTCTTACCGCAGGCTTCTCGACATCGAAGAGTCCAACGCAAAGACCGTTGACGCTCTTATGAAGCTCGAGCTGCCCTCAGGTGTTGAAGTAGAGATCAAAGTCTGATATCAGTCTTTGATACATCGGGTCCCATAGCTCAGTTGGTTAGAGCATCTGACTCATAATCAGGGGGTCGTAGGATCATGCCCTACTGGGACCACAAAAAAGGCCGACGCATTAGCGCCGGCTTTTTTGTGGTCCGTGAATACCCCCCTCCGCCTGCGGCGGTGTTCCCCGGTGGGGGAATGCGGCATCCGCTGCGCTTCTGCCGGTGCCTTCCGGTCGTCGCATCGCTCCTCCCTCCCGGCACGGCGGCTGAAGCCGCCTTCGCTCGGCTGCGCCTCGCTCCAAGTCTCCCTCTAGCGTACGCAGTGCGCCTAGTGCTCCAATTGATGGAGCGAAAGGAGCATAATAAGAGGTAAAATGCTCCACCCATGCCACCGCTTGGAGTGGAAGGAGCAGCCACCCCCGTTGCTCGAGCAGAAATACAGATAACGAGATGGTTCACTCAATAACACGTCACCTGTTGAATTGAATGGTACAGCGGTTAAAACTATAACGAAGTTTCCTGTCATCTTTCAACCCAGTTATTAATTCAACCCGAGACCACAAAATAGGCGCTGTCGGTAGTTTGCTAACCAGATTACTGCGCCAACCACAGGAACAGAAGAACAATCCCTATAAGAAGTGCAACCAGAGCTACTATTACCAATATATAGAACAGCAGTGTCCTTAAAGTAAGCCGAAAACTCTTCTTCCATCCCACACCTAGCAGCTGACGGTAATCTATCATCAGAAGGATGGCTGTCAGACCCCCTCCAATCTCTCCCTGATGCTGCTTTGACAGGAACAAGGATAAGAACATAAAGAAACAGAACTGGCACAAGATGTACGCAGAAGCCGCCGCACACGCCGATATGCTCATCCCCCTCTTTTTCAGCGCCAACCACATTGCCATCCAAAGTAACAGGAAATTCCCCAGGAACAGATCGATTCCCTTGTTTCTGATAGCGCCCTCCAACGCAGCCAGCGATGCCTTTGCCGGAGTATCCACCAGCTCCGGATGCTTGTCAAGGCTCAGTAGGTCGAAATATGTATCTATCCTTTTTATGATTACATCATTCTTCCAAAACGCACCCTCCGTCACCGCCAAGGAATCAACTGAGGTCTGGACTTGGACAGAATGATCCTTATCTTCAGCCTCATTATGTGAAGGGAGTTCCGGATTGACAATGGAAGAAATCAGCGCAAAGAAAGCATAGAAAATGATCAGGGAAGTCAGAGGAGCAAGATACCTCTCGTGCTGTCCTTTTATATAGTCCCGGATCATATACCCGGGGCGTAGCAGCAAGTGCACGAAAGTGCGCTTGGCATCCTGGTTCAGAAACGGAATGCTGTCAAAGGCGCCCTCGTAAAAGTCTCCTTTCTTGCTTTTTTTCTTTGGCCTGGACCATGGCAGATAACCCAGCTTCTGCCATATCCTGAACGCCCTCCACCGCACCTTTGGCTGCACCTTTTTAACTCCCTTTGTGAGGGGAGTACCGATTATTCCCATAGCTTAATTAGATTTATTTAATAAAGATACGATAATTGACTATATTTCGAAGAAAGGACTTTAATTCTGGTGCCCGTGGATACCCACACCCTCCGCCTTCGCTCAGCCGCGCTCCGCTCAAAGGTTTCCCCTTAAGTGAATTGCCTGGGATAGGGGTGGGGGATAAGAGAAATAGGGATAATTAATGGCGCAATTTATATTTCTCGCATTCGCCTTGGATTAAGGAGAGCATCCCAGAAGTAATAGAAGAGTTATTGAATCCAGACCCAACGAAATATAACTTATTGCTGCTGACATAAAATGAACCCAAATAACAGTCTCCACCTCCTTCTCTTTCAGTGACTGCTATAGGTCGCCCCAAGTTTGCGCTCGCAAAAAAGCCACTATAGTTATTAGTGTTAGCATGCTCGTTATGATGCAGATAGTCAAGGTTTAGCCATTGTATAGATACTCCGTTGGTATTAACTAACTGTTTGTAATATGAATTATTGTCATAATACATTCTTTTCAGTAGAGAAGCCGCAGATTGTATAGGAATAGTATCCAATAGTTCACATATAAAGCCCCAATGGTGATCGTTGGCAGGACGTAACTTTATTAGTTTTTTAGGCAACTCTTTATCCTGGTTATTCTTATCATTGTGGATGTCAGTAAATGCAAGTTTGAAAAGGACACCGCTTTGAGCCTTTTTGTGTAATAAATCATACATAGAATTAAGCAGGTAATCCGAACTGTTAATTCCTATGCAAAAGGAAGGAGCGATAATGTATACTTCATCTCCGGGTTTCGCATTTTTTATAATTGCGATGGTCTCTCTCAGGTATTGCTCAATGCTGTTAGTCTTATTCTTGCTGTCTATTTGCATATAAACCCGGATAGAGACATATACTCCAATTGCAGAGGCCGCATAGCCGGCAAGACCGATCACATAACCATATTTATCTTCTGGTATTTTATCATTTGCCGGCCAATCGAATAGAAAAAAACATGCGATTAATACACCAATAGAAACGCCCCAGAATAACGAAGACCTTAAAATGGGGTTTCTCATATAAAGCAACCAAGCAAGTAAAACAGCCCATAGGAATAATAAACCTAGAACAAACAAATGACTATGCAATATCGTTGATGGCGTTCCTACCTTCAGTCCAAGTAATCCAATTATAATTGAAAATACCATTATGAAGGAAAACCAGAAGGTAATAGTGTAATTTTCGCCTTCAAATGGAAGCAAGAAATCTTTGAAGAAAGATTTAGCATCTATTCTTTCGTATGAAGAGGAATTCTTATTCTTCCGTTTGAAAATGATGAGAACTATTAAAGCAAGGATAATAACAAATGCGAGTATTATTATTGCTCGGAAAGACCACAAAGAATTAATGAAGTTATGAAATACTGACATAGTAAACCAAAGATACATATTAATTGAATAATCAGCTTCTTACTATTACACGAGTGTTATCGTTTGGCTCCACTCGTAGGTCCAGTTATTTTTTCTGGAGGAGGGAGAGGGCGGCGTAGTGGCGGATGTTGAAGTGGTCGGGGGCTATGCGGTGGAGTAGTTCGCGGTGCTCGGCATCCCAACGGGTCAGTTCTTCTTCCGAAAGGGAGGCTCCTACGCCTCGGCAGGATTTCATCCTTCCGTGCCAGGTTTCTCTTATGAAGGGAACATCCAATTCGTATTCTTCGTGATCTTGCAGTTGGAAGTACTCAAACACTATCTTGGGGAGATGGATTGGTTTCTTGGTTTCTCCGGCTCCGGACCAGTTGGGGCTGTACTTTAGGACTAGTTCTTCGCTTTTGCCTGCTATCGGGTCCTCGAAGGGTAGCCAGGCCATATAGAGGATAAGAAGTTTCCCACCATCCTTCAGTATGCCTGCAAGGGTTGGAATCACCTTGTCGTGGTCGAAATACCAGAAGCACTGGCAGGCAGTGATGACATCGAAACTGTTTATAGGGAAGTCTATCTGCTCTGTGGCGACTGCTTTGAAATCAATATCCATTTTTGCATCAGAAGCAAGCCGGCGAGCTTGCTCTATCTGTTCCGGAGAGATATCTGTTCCAGTCCATTTCGCCCCATACTTATAAAGGTTGCGTGGCAGAACGCCTGTCCCTGTTCCCAGGTCAAGAACATTCTGACCGCTTACGCAAAGGCCTCTGTCAATGATTTTCCTGTAGAACTCTTCCGGATAGATGTCCCTGTATCTGGCATAGTCTTCCGACGTCCTTCCCCAGTCAAAAGCCTTTCCGGAGTCTAACCTGATGTCTTTTATATCCATCCCGTTAAAATCAATTGTGGCTACAAATATAAATGTTTATGGGTAAAAAGCTCCTCCCGTGCCACTTTCTGGAGCGGGAGGAACACGGTTCGGTATTTGGAATGCCCAATTTTATTTATCTTTAGGGGTAATTGTAATTACTGACAGTAAAATCTAACCACAAAAGTTATAGATATGAAAAGATTTTTCCTTTTTGCAATGATGCTGGCAGGGGTTACCGCTTTTGCACAGCAGAGAAACAACGTAGTGCCGTCATTTACCGGCGCCGTTGAAGATTTCAAGCCCAGCGTTGTCAACCAGAGGGGACATCAGTACCCTATGGTTAACTCCCAGGGAGCAGTTCGCGCCCAGCTCCGCGCTCCCCAGGCCAATTCCGTACAGATTGACATCGGCGGAAGAAGGTATGAGATGGTAAAGGACGAGAACGGCGTTTGGACCGGAACAACCGAGCCCCAGGACGTTGGATTCCACTACTATCAGCTTAACGTGGACGGCGCTTCAGTGCCTGATCCGGGAACCATCTATTTCTTTGGTGCAGGCCGTTGGGGCAGCGGAATAGAGATCCCTTCTGCCGATATGGACTTCTGGCAGGTTAAGAACGTGCCTCAGGGTGTCCTTGAGGAGAAATACTATTGGGCCTCTACAACAGAGACAATGCGCCACTGCTTTGTTTATCTGCCCGCAGAGTATCAGAAGAATCCCGACAAGAAGTATCCTGTACTCTACCTCCAGCACGGAAATGCAGAGGATGAGAACGGTTGGGGCTCACAGGGCCACACCGCCCAGATCCTTGACAACCTTATTGCAGAAGGCAAGGCCGTTCCGTTCATCGTTGTAATAGATTACGGCCAGGGACAGAACATCCCTCTGATTCCCCAGTATGCTTCAAAACTGCCTCAGGGACAGAATGGCGCACCCAATGTTTCCGACGCCTTTGCAGTTGTCCTGATCAATGATATCATCCCTATGATCGAAAGGGAGTACCGCGTAATTCCCGATGCCCAGCACCGAGCAATGGCCGGTCTTTCTATGGGCGGCGGCCAGACCCGCAGGACATCTATGGCAAATCCTACAACCTTTGCTTATGTAGGTCTTTTCAGCGGCGGCGTTATGAGCGTTGAGGACGTTCAGGGTTCAGCCGGCTACAAGGAGACCAACAAGGTCCTGTTCATGAGTTCCGGAAGCAAGGAGAACCCCAGGGTTATGGAAGCAGCCGAGGCTCTCAGGGGAATTGGTGTAAACGCTGTGGGATATGTGTCTGAGGGTACTGCACACGAGTGGCACACCTGGCGTCGCAGCCTGTACCAGTTTGCACAGCTCCTGTTCAAATAGAGCCTGGCCTGGCATATAAATACAGCGAACCCCGGAAGATTATTTCCGGGGTTCATTGTATGTTATTCATCAGCATTCTCGCTCTCTTCGGCTACGCTTTCTTCACTCTCTCCGTCTCCACCGTAACCGGTTTTCTTCTTTATGTATTTGCGGGCGACAAAGAGAAGGGCACCAAAGACCAGAGTAACAAAAGCGGGCCAGTAGTTCTTGAATATTTTCCATACTACTCCAAAGAGATCCTTAAGGCCCCCTTCAATGATGCCCCATCCGTCCACCTTCACTATTACGGAAACCTGGCCGGATGATTTTGATTTCACATCACCTGAACCATCAGCATTCTCAAGCAGCTCAACCTCTGCGCTGATCATTTTGGGCCCTTTCTCTCTGGGAGTGATCTTGAACTGGACCTCCGTGCCGGTTGGATCGAACTCAATTATCTTTGACTCCGCAGGATCTATGTCAAAACCGGGAGCAATGGGAGTGACGTGCACATAATTTACTGCCTCGGCATATAAGACCTTAGAACCACGAACCATACCCGGGGAAGGCTCAGTCTCATATTTTGGAAGGACAACCTTAACCTGCATAAGGTATTCCTTGTCTTTCTTCATATCAGGAACAACGTCCAGATCCACGTTGTATTGTTCCGGGTCTATACCGGGCTCAGAAGGGGCCGCTCCCACGATGGGTATATCGTCATCTTCCGGAGAACTTCCCACTATGGGAATGTTGTCTTCTCCCTCCGGAGGTGGGGACTGGTAGACAACGGGCGGGGCTTTTAACTCTTCCTCCTTTGGCTCCTTAGGGTTACAACCAACAACAAGGCAACCCACAGCAAGGCTCAATATAATGCTGAATAAAAGAACAGGTTTTTTCATAAGGTTTGGAATAGGAGTACACTTTTCAAAGATAGGAAAAAATAGCTATTTTTAAATCAACATTAAATTGACCTAATAATCAAGAAATATGAAAAGAACACTTCTATCTCTATGCTTATCTTTCATCGCCTTCCTCAGTGCGAATGCTCAAGTTTCCTTCAGCGCACCCCAGCAGGGAGGCGAGCCCAAAGCCCCGGAATTGGAGTATGTGGTACGTCTGCACGTGACTCTGGACCAAGCCTTCACTGTTGGAGATACTGGAAAGGGAACCCGTACGGTCATTCCCATCACCGGAGGAACTTTCGAGGGTCCGGGTCTCAAAGGAGAAGTCCTGCCTGGCGGTGCAGACTATCAAATGCAATGCGATGGCCGAACTGAAATAGAAGCTATCTATTGTATACGCACCGATGACGGAGTGAATATCCACGTCCGCAATTGCGGCATTATAAAAATGGGAGGCAACAGCGGTATGTATTTCCGCTGTGCCCCCAAGTTTGAAGCTCCTATGGACAGCAAGTATGCCTGGATGAACGAGAGCCTATTCCTTTGCCAGCCCGGTATGGGCCCTGCAGGAGGAATCAATCTTGATGTCTGGAGAGTAAAATAGTCGCCTACTTGAACAGGAGCTGGGCGAACTGGTACAGGCTGCGGCGCCAGGTGTGCCACTCGTGAGCTGTGCCCTCTGAGATGTAACCTACGGCGTTCATTCCAATGCCCTTGAGGGCCTCGGCTGCTTCCATAACCCTGGGGTTCTCCTTGCTTCCGGAGCTCATAAACACAAGCTTGTTGGTCTGCTTGAATCCTGCTGCTCCCTGAACATCCTCAACACTGATTGTACCGCCGCTGAACTGGCCTACGTATGCGAATGTGGTAGGGTTGGCGATAGTGATCCTGCGGGTCTGCATTCCACCCATTGAAAGTCCGGCAAGAGCGCGGTGCTGGGCATCGGCAATTACGCGGTACTCCCTTTCAACCATAGGGATGATGTCTGTGAGAAGGACAACCTGGAATGCGTCGGGGCCGGTGTTGGCCTGGCGCTGTCCCTGCTGTGCGGGCTGCGGAGCAGGCTGCGGGGCGGGTGCGTACTGGCCAACCAGGTGGATGTTCTGGCTCTGGCCGTAGTCTATCACTACGATGAACGGAACGGCCTTGCCTTCTGCAATGAGGTTGTCAAGGATCTGGGCTGTGTGGCCCTGTGAGCCCCAACCGTTCTCATCCTCGGCATTTCCGTGCTGGAGGTAGAGTACAGGATACTTCTTGTTGGGGTTCTTCTGATATTCTGCGGGCAGATATACAAAGCAGTGACGCATGCTCTCGGTGGCCTTTGACCAATAGTACTTCTCTTCCAAAGCACCCTGAGGCACGTTCTTTACCTGCCAGAAATCCATATCGGCAGAAGGGATCTCTATACCGCTTCCCCAACGTCCAGCACCAAAGAAATAGATGGTGCCCGGATCCGGAACGGATGCACCGTCCACATTGAGCTGATAGTAGTGGAATCCTACGTCCTGAGGCTCGGATGTTCCGGTCCATACGCCGTTCTCATCCTTTACCATCTCATACCTTCTTCCGCCGATGTCCAGCTGTACGGAATTGGCCTGAGGTGCGCGGAGCTGGGCGCGTACGGCGCCCTGGGAGTTAACCATAGGGTACTGGTGTCCCCTCTGGTTGGTAACGTTTGGCTTGAAATCTTCAACGGCGCCGGCAAAGGACGGCACTACGTTGTTTCTCTGCTGTGCTGATGCCGCCAATGCAGCAAGCATCATTACTGAAAGGAGAATGATTTTTTTCATTTTTATAAAGAGTTAGTGTTATTGAAGTGTCAGTTCATTTTCTTGGGTGTGGGGACGGGAATCTGGGAAGGAGAGTAACCCGTAGCCTTGCCGAATACTGAGAAGTCAAGGATGCTCAGAGGGCTGTTCTTTGGCCAGTCGAGCATTGTGAGGCGTACAAAACGGCACTCGACAGGAGGAATCTCGTCAAATATCACGTTCCTGGGCACCGTGTTTCCGGAGGTGTCAAGGACGGTGCGGAAATTTTCGCCGTCCATAGAAACCTCAATCTTGTATTTGTAGATTGGAAGTGCCGAAGCGTTTCCGCCGAAGCCTCTTCCGCCGCCGCCGAACAGCAGCCTGGAGCCGTCAATCTGGAATGTCTGCACCCTGTCGCGGTCAACGGCGGGGGACAGGCTGATGGTGAGGGTTGGATTGGCGTCGTCGTCGGCAGGCTCCCACCAGGTTGCGGTGGAATTGTCAAGGGCGTATTCAGGGCCTCTTCCGGGCTTCTCGCTGGAAGCAACCTTTGCGGCTCCCGGGGATCCGCCTCCGGTGCTCCTTGTGGTCTTGCCAATGGATACGATCAGAGATCCCGAGTCTCCCTTGGTAGGGTCTTTCACTACGCCTGGAGCCCACTGGGGAGTGTCGGTCACGTTGCAGACAAGGTTGCCGTCCTTGTCAACAGTCACGCGGTCCATTCCAATACGGCGTCCGCCGCTGCGGAGAACCACCGTGTAGAACTGCCAGATGTTTCCGTCCGGTCCGGTAACCATACTTCCGTGTGCAGGTCCGGTCACTATGCCTTCCGTGCGGCGGAGCAGGGGGTTGTTGGAAGCGTACTCGTACGGTCCCTGGACGTTCTTTGCCTTGTAGTAACCCTCGGCATAGGTTCTCCACTGGGTTCCTGAAGCGGAGTACTGGAGGTAGTAGGTTCCGTTGTGCTTGTAGATCCACGGGCCTTCGATCCAGGCTACGTCAGGGAACTCGTTCTGCTCTCCCTGGCGCTCCCATACGTGGTCAGGGTTGAAGCTGAAATGATGGGTGACGGGGCCTACGAACTGGGTAAGGTCGTTAGGGTCAAGCTTTACGGAATAAATGCCGCTGATGGCCATTCCGGGCCAGAACAGGTAGGGCTGGTTGTTCTCGTCCACATAGATGTGCGGGTCGAAGCCCTGGCTCCAGCCGTGCTCGCGGTCAGGGGTGCCTTTCCACTGTCCCAGGACCGTGTACGGTCCAAGGGGATTGTCGGCAACCCATACGTTGCTGCTGTTTCCGGTCATATAGAACTTGCCGTTGTAAGGACATACGTCAGGTGCTACCGGAACGCCGGCCACATAGTGATACTCCCAGTTGAGCATATCGGAAGAAACCCAGGCGCCGCCACCGGTGCAGAACATGTAGTATTTGCCTTCCCATTGGAAGACGCTTACGTCTCCGGAGGCGCTGCCCTGTCCTATTTCCATAGGAAGAGGGTTGCAATAGCGTGCATCTTTGCCCAAAGTCTGGGCATTGAGCAGACTCGCCGAGAACAGTACGGCGGCTGCCAGAATGATTAGCTTTTTCATAATATCATTACTTAAACTGGACTTCGTAAACAGTTGCCGCGTACTCAGGGTGGCTGGCCGGGCTCTTTATCTCAAGCGCGTCAGCGCCCTGGGTCCACTTTACCTTTTCCTTGCTGCCGAGCATCCTGATGGAGGATATCTGCTGATAGTAAGGAGATGATTTTCCAAGAGCCTTGACATTGAGTTTGTCTGTGGTGGGCTCCATACAGAAGACGTAGAGCTTTCCGTCCTTTGTGGTGAAGCGCACGTCGCCCGCCTGATAGGCGCGGACGTCCCTCACGCCGCCAAAGGTTCCTCTGGCCTGATTCTCCATAGAAGGGCCTTCTCCGTAGATTTTCCAGGGACGTGAACCGTAGATGGCCTGGCCGTTGTCGTCAATCCATCTGCCAATACCTTCCAGGATGGCGAGCACGTCGTCCTCAAGGTCTCCTTCAGGAGTCTGAACAATGTTCAGCAGCAGGTTGCCGTTCTTGCTTACCACGTCAATGAGCATCTGGATTACCTGGTCCGATGTCATATACCTCTGGCCCCGGCGGTAGTACCAGTCTCCGATGGAGGTGTCCGTCTGCCAGGGATCGGGGCTGATGTCGGCCACGGCGCCTCTCTCTACGTCAAGGACGCCCATACCCTCCGAATTGTGCTTGCAGGTATATACTGCCTGGGTGTTGCCGTAGAAATCGGTCACGGAGTTGTAAAGGTTGGCCACCTGGCATCTTCCAACATAGTCGAACGGGAAGCCACTGTCAGAGTAGAGCAGGTCCGGATGGTACATATCCACAAGTTCCTTGATCTTGTAGTACCAGTCAACCTGCCAGGCCGGGTTCTTTGTCAGCCATTCGGTGTCAGACTTGTCGGCTTTCTGGTGATAGAGATCGGCATAGACGGGGTCATTGCCATCGTAAGGGACGCCGGCATAGGTGCCGGCGGTATCGGCCTTGTGGGCTGACTGGAACCAGGTGTAGCTTGCTCCCAGATGTTCTGAGACGCCAAAGTACAGGCCTTCCTTCTTGGCGGCCTGCTGCCACAGTCCCACAACGTCCTTGCCGGGTCCTTTGTTCATTGAGTTCCACTTGTTCAGTTTGGAATCCCAGAGGAAGAAGTTGTCGTGATGGGTTCCCATACTTACAAAGTATTTGGCTCCAACCCTCTTGTAAAGTTTCATAAGGGCCTCGGGATCCCAGCGCTCCGCTTTCCAGAGCTCCACGATATCCTTGTATCCGAACTCGGAAGGATGGCCGTATGTGGCTACGTGGTATCTGTTCTGCCTGGAGCCTTCCACATACATATTTTTAGCATACCAGTCACCCTCGCGGGGAACGGCCTGGGGGCCCCAGTGTGACCAGATACCGAATTTGGCGTCACGGAACCACTCCGGAACCGTGTATTGCTGCAATGACTCTTCTGAAGAATCATACGGGCCCGTCCTGTACGGTAAAGCCTCGTTCTGCGCCCTGAGCAAGGGGCAGAAACACAGAAGGCACAGGCCTAAGATCAAGCGGCCAGACTTTTTCATAATCAATCTTTTTGTATCAGGTATTGGCGCAGGAGCGCAATTTCTTGGTCAGTAAGGGGATCTACATCAGGGGAGTGGCGGGTTGTGGCCCAGTTATATACCAGTTGGTTTATGCTCTGGGTCCCGGGGTCTCCGAATTCGCGGACACGGGTGACAAGTTCAAACAGGATATGGGTCTCGGATTCCGTGGCCCTGAAATTCCTGAGCCGGGTGTTGGCACCTGCAAAAGTAGTGATCTCGTAATCCTTGGAGAGATCGCTTTCCGACACGCCAAGGAGGGCTTCTATCAGGAAGGCGAGGGAGCCGGTGCGGTCCGCTCCGCCGGCGCAATGGAAGTATATGTTGCGGCCTTGTCCCAGCCAGCCTATTATGGACCTGATGGCCTTCTGGTACAGTTCCTCCGTGTTGCCGGTACCCCTTCCAAGGTTCTTCTCCACCGGAAGCTTAAGGTACAGGGCTTCCGTGATTACGGGCCCTGCGCTTGCTTCACTGTCCTTTATTCCGCGCAGGTCAAGGTCAACGGATATGCCAAGGTCTTTCAGGAAGATATCCTTTCCGTCTTGGGATATGCGGGAAGAAAGCTGGGAGCCCCTGAAAAGCCTTCCGTAGGCGATATGCCCTCCGTCCGCTTTCCAGCCTCCCAGGTCGCGGACATTGTCCGAAATACCGTTGATCATACGCAGGGGGCCCACCGGGGTCACTATGCCGTTCTTGAGTTCCACGCCCTTGGAGTCCAACACCTTGTAGTAGTATTTCACGCCCGGGACAAGGTTATAGACGGCGGCTTCGCCGGAAGAGGGTTTTACGTTGAATGCATTCTCCATCTGGGGAGAGGTGGACATCATTATCCTGGAAGCGATGCCTCTCCAGGTGAACTTGACAGGGAGGGGCTTGTCGTTGGCTTTGTAGTCAGAATAGTAATCCGCGGCGTAGGATATTGTGTATTCCGGGTCGTCAGAATAGTCCACTTCTTCCAGGAACTTCCTGGTTCCGGGGTTCTCTATGTCGCATTCCTTTTCTTCGAAGTCAGGGGTTACGGCCTGTTCCGTACCTTCCTCAGCCGAAGCCTTGTCATTGGCTGGGCTTAAGGGTGCACAAGAGAACACGAATGCGGCAAGCGCCGCAATCAGTAGGAACCGTTTCTTCATTACAGGAGTGGTCTGTGGTCAGTTAGTCTCTCAAATATACTAAAATAATTGAAATTCGTCGGAGTTATTCCAGCATAAAATTGATAAACCAATCCAGGTCGGCGGAAGAAATAGCGTACTCCGGGAAGGCGGTATTGAGGTATTTGTATGCCTGTTTCTGAAGGCGTTTGTCAGGGTCCGGCTCGTTTACTTCCAGGGTTGTGAAGCCGCGGCCGAAGAATCCGTAACCGGAGGTGAGGACGTTCTTTGCGCTGCGGGTCTGGCCGGTGCCCTCGGAGGAGAGGGAGGTGAGTTCATAGTCCAGGGCTATGTCTCCGCCCTTCATACCAAGAAGGGCCTCTATTATCATAGCCACGCCTCCGGTACGGTCCGCGCCGGAACGGCAGTGGAAGGCCACGTGACGGCCTTTCTTGAGTTCCTGGATTATCCAGGCCACGTCACGGACTATGGCGGGGTCGTCAAAGGGATTGTGGAGGGCGAGGTCCGTCATTATCTGGCAATAGTCCGCGCCGGGGATCTTGGTGAGGCCAAGGGAGCGGGTGTGGGTCATGCACTGGTTGCCCCAGAGGCCTTCGTCGGTGACGCCGCGGAGGTCCATATCGGCATCTATGCCAATGAATTGGAGGGCTTTTACGGATTCGTCGTAAAGGGTGTAGCGGGCAGGGTCTCCAATCTGGCTCTGGGCTGCCTGGTGGAGGGGATTGCGGCAGCGGCTTCCGCCGCAATTGTCGCCGTAGGCGCCGTGATACTCCCCGTCGATGCTGCCGGTGCGGAAGAGAAGTCCGTATTTCACCCTCCGGCCGTCAATGGTGGGCCAGCCGCCTATGTCGCGGGCGTTTACACAGTCCCTGATGTTGAGCATACGGACAAGGCCTTCTGTCTTGAAAGTGCCTTTGAGGACTGTCTTGGAGCCGTTTTTGACCTTATAGGTGTAATACCTCTGCGGGATGAGGTTGGTCATAAGGTATTTTGTGCCTTTGACGGTTTCCGTGAGGACGGTCTTTCCTTTCTTCCCGGCCTTGCGGCTTTCCGACAAGGTTACTGTGTAGGAGCCGTCAGATGTTCCCTGCCAGTTGATTTCAACGGTAACAGGTTTGTCCCAGGCGAACCTTTCCGGGAATTCCTCCCTGTTGTTGAAGTAGCTGTCCTGCGAGCCGAATGCGCTG
The DNA here is from genome assembly GCA_017960545.1 of Bacteroidales bacterium. Classification (GTDB taxonomy): domain Bacteria; phylum Bacteroidota; class Bacteroidia; order Bacteroidales; family UBA932; genus Cryptobacteroides. The sequence goes on along the minus strand of JAGCYZ010000066.1, from coordinate 24,728 downwards.
TACGGCCCGTGGGACAGGAATTTCTGTACCACCTGGTTCTCAAGGTTCACTACAGGGATCTTCCGGGCAAAGGAGGGCTGGCAAATGCACAGGAGCATCAGCGAAAGCGATGCCAGCAGGGGGAGGAAACGTCTGGACATGGGATTATTGAGTTTATGTGATTACTCAAAGATAAGAAAAATAGCTAAATTTCAGACGTGAAAGTTATAGTTGCACCGGATTCGTTCAAAGGGTCGCTTACGGCGGCGGAAGTGGCAGAGGTGGTAAGCGCCGCCTTGGAGCAGGCTGTGCCCGGGTGCGAGGTGTGCCGCCTGCCCGTCTCCGATGGAGGAGAAGGGCTGGTACAGGCCCTCGCGCCCGTGCTGGGAGCCGTCCTGGCAAGCGCCCAGGTGCACGGCCCGCTTGGAGGGATGACAAGCGCCGCCTATGCGGTGAAAGGCGATTTGGCAGTCATAGAAATGGCTGCGGCAAGCGGTCTGGAACTGCTTGAACCGGACGAGCTGGATGTGATGAACGCGGACAGCAGGGGACTGGGAGAACTGATCCTGGATGCTCTGGACCGCGGATGCAGGGAGTTCCTGATAGGGATAGGCGGGAGCGCCACCAATGACGCAGGAATGGGAATGCTTCACGCCCTGGGTTGGCGGTTCCTTGATGCTTCCGGCAACGTTCTAAGCCCAAAGGGCGCATCCCTGGAAAGCGTGGTGGAGATAGATGATTCAAAAGCCGATGCGCGGTTGCAGGAGGCCCGCTTCAGGGTTGCGTGCGACGTTGACAACCCACTTTACGGGCCGCAAGGCGCCGCGGCGGTCTTCGCCCCGCAGAAGGGGGCGGACCCGCGGCAGGCTGAGGCCCTTGACCGGGGCCTGCGCAATTTTGCGCGCGTGGTGCGCGCGAAAACCGGCGCAGACCTCCAGGCGGTGCCCGGAAGCGGTGCGGCCGGAGGCGTGGGCGGAGCATTGAGCGCATTCCTTGCCGCGCCGCTCCTCCCGGGCGCCCACCTGGTCCTTTCCGCCCTGGGCTTCGACGCCCTGGCCGCCGGCGCTGACCTTGTCATCACCGGCGAGGGCTGCCTTGACGCCCAGAGCCTTCACGGCAAGGCCTGCTTTGCAGTGCTGGAGCACTGCCGCAGCCTGGCCGTTCCGGCCGTCGCCCTCTGCGGCATCGTCAAGGACACCGCCGCTCTCTCCGCCCTTGGATTTGAAAAAATCCTCCCGGTCAAACCGGGAGGACAGTCATTGGAAGAGGCTATGCGCAAGGATGCGGCCCAGGCCAACATCCGCAAAGCTGTCTTGGGTCTATTTGGCCCAGGCGGCTCCTTCCGGAGTCCTTCTCCAGGCGAAGTATGAATCCATAACCCAGAGTGATTTCTCGTCAGGAACAGGTCCTGCAAACGGCTTGTCTCCGCTCAGGTACATTGCCTTGGAGTTTTCCAGGGTGAATTCCGGCCACTGGGGCAGTCCTTCTCCGTTAGGGTCTCCGTATTTTGCAAAGTTGGTCCAGTAATCGCCCATAATGTCTGAAAGGGCCTTGTTGGTGGACATTGACTCGTCCGGATTCTGGAATACGAAAGCCACGTCCTGGCCGTGAGGCGATCCCTGTCCGTACCTTGGAGAGCCTTCAGGATAGTCAGGATGCTGGTCAAAGTAATACAGGAACACGTTGGACCTGCCCTTCTGCGCCTGCAGGCGGCACCAGATCCAGGTATGCCAGCCGAATGCGGCGTCGCGCATAAGGTCGCGTCCGGACTTTGGCACCGTGGTCTCCGTAACCGGATATGCCTCCATCAGTTTGTCCGTGAAAGGACCGAACCGCTGTTCTATGGAAGCCCTGTGCAGTTTGGGGTCCCTCTCGCGTGAGAAGCTTGCGCCCTCGTCAGAGTTATATCCCACCAGGATGTTGACGTCGTTGAAGTTTCCGTTCTCGTACAGGCGGTACTGGTCGTCAGGGATGACATAGCCGTCCACAATAGGCCAGGCGCCTCCCGTAACGGGACCACCCACGAACTTGGAGGCGTCAATTGCGCGCAGGTCCGCAAGCGAGCTTGCTCCCATTGACGCGGCAAATGCCTCCCCATCCTTCTCCGCCACGCTCAAGAGTTTCATATTCTCTCCGGGATAGGAAGTGGGCCTGTAAGGGCCGAACGAACCGCCGCTCTGTGATATGGCGCTGCGGAACAGCCCCTTTGCCAGCGGCGATGCGCACAGCATGCTTACAGAGATTCCTCCGGCTGATTCGCCAAATATGGTCACGTTTCCGGGATCTCCGCCAAACTTCTCTATGTTGTTCTGCACCCACTTGAGGGCCGCAATCTGGTCCAGGATGCCGTAGTTTCCGGAAACTCCCTGCGGATTCTCCTTGCTCAGTTCAGGCAGGGCCAGGTATCCCAGCCAGCCTACGCGGTAGTTGATGGTTACCAGGATGACTCCCTTGCGGGCCAGGGGCGCTCCGTCAAACTGCGCGGCGTTCCCTCCGCTGAAACCGCCTCCGTATATCCACACCATCACAGGCACCTTGTCCTTAGGAGACTTTGCCGGGCTCCAGATGTTCAGGTACAGGCAGTCCTCGCTGAAATCGTCCATGTTGCGGGCACCCTGTATAGGGCCCTTTGAGAACTGTGAGGCGTCACGAACGCCGTCCCAGGGTATCACCGGCTGGGGAGCCTTCCACCTGAGGTCTCCCACAGGAGGAGCGGCAAACGGGATGCCCTTGTAGATTGCCATTTCTTCATTCACCACGCCCTGGATGAGACCTCCTTCCACTTTCACCAGACCCGGTTGGGATTTGGCGCAGGAGCACAGGACGCTGAGCGCTAAGGTCAGGAAAACAAGTTTTTTCATAATATGATTGGTTTGAATCAGAATGCAGCTATGATATAATACATCATCAGTCCGGAACAGATTATGTTCAGCCCCGTGGTGCACATAAAACCAACAAAAGCGCCAATGGAAGCCTTGAACGAGGCCCACACGCCTTTGTCTTCGAAGATAAAATCCGCCAGGAAGGCGCCCAGGAGGCTTCCTACAATCATTCCCACGGGAGGGATGAAAAGACCTGCGAACAAGCCTATGATTGCTCCGCGCGAGGCATATTTGCTTCCTCCGGTGAGTTTGGTAGTATAGGAAGGTATTATGTATCCCACAACGGCCACCACTATGACAATGGCCAGCCATATGATAAGCAGCTTGGTGCTTATGGGATCTCCTTTACCTGCACGTCCGTAAAAGTACATCAGCAGGACGCCAACCCAGCTGAGCGGAGGCCCAGGGATACCGGGGAAGAGGCTTCCAATAATTCCAATCACTCCCGCGACCACGGCAAGGATTGCCAAAACTAACATAATCGCAATTTCTTAGTATATTTGTAAAGATAACCAAAGAATAAGGAATAGGGATATGTTTTCTAAGGAAATTTACCTCAAAAGACGCCGCGAACTTGCCGCAAAGATGGCGGGAGAAGGTGGAATAGCTGTTTTCCTGGGCAACGTGGAGGCTCCCGCACAGTACGGGGACAACTGCTACAAATGGCGCCAGAACAGCACCTGGCTGTACTACTTCGGGATTGACGAGCCGCGCTTTGCCGCGGTAATGGACCTGGACAGCGGCAAGGAAACCATCTTTGCCGATGACTTTGAGGTAGATGACATAATCTGGATGGGTCCGATGCCCTCTGTGGCAAGCCTTGCCGCCCAGGTGGGCGTTGAAAACAGCGCTCCATACTCCAAGCTGGACTGGGTGGTTTCCGAGGCCATCGTCAAAGGCCGCAAGATACACATCATCCCCCAGTACAGGTATTACAACAAGCTCAAGATGCAGCAGCTTGGCATCTCCCAGCCTTCCGAGGCCCTCATCCGCGCCATCGTCTCTATGAGGCTCGTGAAGGAAGACTTTGAGATTGCGGAGCTTGACCACGCCTGCGACCTTGGGCAGCAGATGCACACCATTGGAAGGAAGGGCATCAAGCCGGGCGTAATAGAGCAGGAGATTGTGGGCAATATGGAAGGTATGGCCCTCTGCAAGGGCTGGGGCGTGTCTTTTCCCACCATCCTCACCCAGCACGGAGAAATCTTCCACTGCCACTCCCACGACAACGTCATTGAGCCCGGCAAACTGCTGGTGATTGACGCCGGAGTGGAGAGCAACAACCACTACGCTTCTGACTTCACCAGGACATATCCAACCGGAGGGAAATTCACCACAAAGCAGAGGGAAATATACCAGATAGTTTACGAATGCAACGAACTGGCCTTCTCCCTTACCAAACCTGGTACCGCTTACAGGGACGTCCATCTTGCAATGGCTGCCCATATGCTTGAAGGCCTCAAGGCCCTCGACCTTGTGCGCGGAGACGTGCCCCAGATGGTTGCAGACGGCATAGCCGGCTTGTTCATGCCTCACGGCCTGGGCCACAATATGGGTATGGACGTGCACGATATGGAAGACCTTGGCGAGGATCTGGTAGGATACGACCCTGACCAGAAGCGCTCCACCCAGCTCGGCCTGGGCAGCCTCCGTATGGCAAGGCGCCTGGTTCCCGGCAACGTGGTTACGGATGAGCCCGGCATCTACTTCATCCCCGCGCTCATAGAGAAATGGAAGAACGACGGCAAGGCAAAGGACGTTGTCAATTACGCCAAACTGGAGTCTTACTACAACTTTGGCGGAATCCGCCTGGAAGACGACGTGCTGGTAACCCCGGACGGAGCCCGCAGGCTTGGCCCCAACAGGCTCCCCATTGCCCCTGACGACATAGAAACAGTAATGAATCAAGAATAATTATGGGTCTTTTAGATGGAAAGGTTGCCCTTATCACGGGTGCAGCCAGAGGAATAGGGAAGGCGATAGCCCTGAGATTCGCCCAGGAAGGTGCGGACATTGCGTTCACCGACCTTGAAATCAACGATGTTGCCAAACAGACAATAGAAGAACTTGAGGCCTGCGGCCACAAGGTAAAGGCATATGCCTCCAACGCCGCGGACTTTGAACAGACCCACCAGGTTGTGGAAGAGATCCTCAAGGAGTTCGGCCGCATTGACATCCTGGTGAACAACGCCGGCATCACGCGTGACGGCCTTATGCTCAGGATGGAGGAGAAGCAGTGGGATGCGGTGCTTACAGTGAACCTTAAATCCGCATTCAACTTCATCCACGCGCTCACTCCGGTAATGGCAAAGCAGCGCGGCGGCAGCATAATCAATATGTCCTCCGTAGTGGGTGTGTCCGGCAACGCCGGCCAGTGCAATTACTCCGCCTCCAAGGCGGGTCTCATAGGCCTTACAAAGTCAATCGCAAAGGAGATGGGACCGCGCGGAATCAGGGCCAACGCCATAGCTCCGGGCTTCATCATCACGGAGATGACGGCGGCCTTGCCTCAGGAGGTTCGCGACCAATGGGTGAAGACCATCCCCCTCAGGCGCGGAGGTACTCCTGAAGACGTTGCCAACGTGGCTCTCTTCCTGGCCAGCGACCTTTCTTCCTATGTCAGCGGCCAGGTAATCAACTGTTGCGGAGCGATGGCTTGTTGATGGATCCCCTTTTCTCCAGGCTTGACTTGAAAACTTCTTGCAGGGCATTGGCAGATTTGCTGATGCCCCGTTTGTGCATAGTGTGCGGCCGTCCCCTGAACCTGCGGGAGGAGCATATCTGCCTTGGGTGCGAGATGGACTTCCCGTACACCCGCTTCTGGGAGAGCACGCACAATGCAATGGCTGACGAGTTCAACTCCAGGATCGCAGTGCCCGAGGGCGTGCGCGAGCGCTATTGCTATGCTGCGGCGCTGTTCTTCTACAACTCCCAGTCCGGCTACAGGAACATAGCGCGCGAGCTGAAATACAATTTCAGGATCACACAGGGGAAGGTCTTTGCCCGGCGCCTTGGCCAGGTGCTGGCGGGAGCGGAGCATTTTGCCGATGTGGACGCCGTGGTGCCGGTGCCGCTGCACTGGACCCGGCGTTGGAAAAGAGGCTACAACCAGGCGGAGATAATAGCCGGCGAGGTGGCCGCCGCGCTGGGTGCGCCGCTGCGGACGGACATCCTTTCCAAGCCCCGCCGCAGGAGCTCGCAGGTCCGCTCCAACGCACAGGCGCGCGGCGCCAACATCTCCGGGGCATTCAAAGCGAATGTGCCGGAGGGCATCCGGCACATTCTTCTTGTTGACGATACTTTCACTACGGGTTCCACGCTTGCGGCTTGTCACGCCGCGCTGCGCGAATGCGTCCCGGGGGACGTGCGCATAAGCGCGGCCACCCTTGCGTTTGTCAGGAACCGCTAGAGCTCTATCTCCTTGATTGCAACGTTCAGGAAGGCGTCGCTGACTTTCCAGGTCTGCTGCTTTCCAAGCTTGTACGGTGCAGAAACGGGGATGTCTGCCGAGCTGGCGCCAAACTTGACGGTATATGTTCCAGGGGCGGCCTCCCAGCGGTTTGCATCCTGGTTGAAGGAGGCGAGCTCGTAGTTGGATACGTTGAAGGTGAGTACCTGGCTCTGGCCTGGCTGGAGCATTCCGGTCTTTGCGAATGCCTTGAGTTCCTTCTCAGGCTTAACCATTCCTCCTGCAGGAGCGGAAACGTAAAGCTCAACCGCCTCCTTTCCTGCAACCTTTCCGGTATTGGTAACGGTAACGGTTGCGGTGAAGCCGTCAGCGGTGGCCTTTACAGTAGGCTTGCTGTAGGTGAAGGTGGTGTAGCTGAGGCCGAATCCGAACGGATAGGATACGTCGCGCTTTGCTTTCTCAAAGTAGCGGTAGCCTACCCAGATGCCTTCCTCATAGTTGGTGTAGTCCACGTCCTTGACAGGGTTGCGGTTGTTGGTCTGGGCGCCCCTGACATAGTCGTAAGGGAAGTTCATTGAAGACGGGTGGTCGAAATAAGACATAGGGAAGGTCATAGGGAGCTTTCCTGAAGGGTTGACCTTGCCGGCGATAATGTCTCCGACGGCGTTTGCGCCTTCCTGGCCGGGAGACCAGGGGAGGATGATGGCATCTACGAGATACTTCCAGGAGTTGGTCTCAACAACGCCGCCCACGTTAAGCACAACAATCACTTTCTTGCCTGCCTTGTGGAATGCGGTGGATACGTTGTTGATGAGTTCCTGCTCGTTCAGGGAGAGGTTGAAGTCGTCAGGGACCTTACGGTCTGCGCCCTCTCCGGCGTTGCGGGTGATCACGATCACGGCCACGTCGTTGCGTCCGGCCTGGATGTTCACAGCGGCTGCGGGAACTTCAATGTTGGCCAGTACAGAGCCTCCAAGACCTCCGAATCCACGGTTGTTGGTGGCGGAGAGCTGCCTTGACGCGTTCTGGAAATTGATATAGGACTGGTAGTAGTTGATAAGGGCCTGGTCAACCTTGAATCCGGCGTTCTCAAGTCCTTCCTTCATATTAACTACGTATGCCTTGTTCACGTTTCCGGATCCGGTTCCTCCGGCAACGAATTCAAGGGCGCCAATTCCAAACAGGGCAACGTTCTCGCCGCCCTTCAGAGGCAGGGTGTTCTGCTCGTTGCGCAGAAGCACAATGGCCTCTGCGGCGGCGTCACGCGCAACCTGGGCGTGGGCCTTCAGGTCCGGCTTGTTTGAATACCTGTATTTGCGGAAAGCAGGGGTCTTGACAATGTAGTTGAGCATATTGCGGACATTCCTGTCAAGGTCAGCCTCGGAGAGGGTGCCGTTGCGCACTGCATCTACGATGCGCTGGATCTCGGTCTCGTTACCCGGCTCCATAAGGTCGTTTCCTGCGGCTGTGGCATCGGCTGTGGCGGCCTTGCTGCCCCAGTCTGTCATTACGATTCCTTCATATCCCCAGTCGTCACGAAGGACCTTTGTGAGGAGGTCTTCGCTCTGCTGGGTGTATTTGCCGTCAAGCTTGTTGTAGGAAGACATCACCGTCCAGGGTTTTGCCTTCTTGATGGCAATCTCAAAGTTCTTGAGATAGAGTTCACGGAGGGCGCGGGCGCTGATAATGGCGTCGTCCTCGTTACGGTTGGTCTCCTGGTTGTTGGCGGCGTAGTGCTTGATGGAGGTGCCTACATTATTGGACTGGACGCCCTTGATGTATGCTGCCGCCATATTTCCGGAGAGGACGGGATCCTCTGAGAAATACTCGAAATTACGGCCATTGAGAGGGTTCCTGTGCAGGTTTACACCCGGAGCAAGAAGGACATCGACGCCATACTCAAGGACCTCGTTACCCATAGCAGTGGTAACTTTCTCCACCAGGTTGACGTCCCAGGAAGAAGCCAGGAGGGTTCCGATAGGGAATCCTGTGCAGTAGAAGGTTTCCGTAGTTCCCTGACGGGTGGGGTTGATGCGAAGGCCGGCAGGGCCGTCGGCCAGGTAGGTTGTAGGAATGCCGAACCTTTCCAGGGGACGTGTGTTGCCGGCTGCTCCCTGAACGGGGCCGACCGCCTGTCCGGAGGTTACGCCATTAACTACGGCGGCGCGGGCACCGCCCACGCAAAGGGTGGCTTTCTCCTCAAGGGTCATTGCCTTGAGGACCTGCTCGATGTTATCCTTGGTAAGGATTGGCTGAGCCAGAAGGGGGAGGGCGCAGAAGAAGGCGCCCAAGGTGATCATCAGTTTTTTCATATTAGGGTATCTTGTAATTGTATTAATCTGGGAATACTAATCAATGTACCCTCTAAGATAGCAATTTGACAATTATTTTTTATATTTTTAAGGATAAAACCTGTAAAAAGATGAAACGCCTGATCACCCTCCTCCTCGTTTGCACCGGTTTTGCGTTGAACGCCCAGCAGATTCCGGCTTTCAAGGTAATAGCCAATACCGACAGGGAACCCATAGCTCCCGGCACTTTCCAGCCTACCGTGGAGAGCTTGTCCCAGTATGAATGCCCCGAATGGTTCAGGGATGCCAAATTTGGCATCTGGGCCCACTGGGGTCCCCAATGCCAGCCCGAAGACGGAGACTGGTACGCCCGCAATATGTACACCCAGAGAAACGGCCAGTACCGTTATCAGATCGACGTGATGGGCCATCCTTCCGAGTACGGGTTCAAAGACTGGATCAATGAATGGAAAGCGGAGAAATGGGATCCGGATTTCCTCATCCAGTTGTACAAGGAAACTGGAGCAAAGTATTTCATGGCACTTGCAAACCATCACGACAATATGGACCTGTACAACAGCCGTTACCAGCCCTGGAACTCGGTCAATATGGGTCCCAAGAAAGATATCATAGCCGGATGGGCCGAGGCCTGCGACAAATACGGCCTTCCCCTGTGCGTGAGCGTCCACGCCTCCCACGCCTGGTGCTGGTATGAGACATCGCGCGGAAGCGACGCCCGGGGCCCTCTGGCAGGAGTTCCATACGATGGATGGCTTACCAAGGAGGACGGCGTGGGCAAATGGTGGGAAGGTTACGACCCCCAGGACCTTTACGCCCAGAACCATCCACTCAGTAAGAACAACCGCGCGTGGGACTGGGAGGAAGACAGCGTGGTCACCCCGGACCAGGCTTACGTGGACAAGTTCTACAACCGCACAATCCAGCTCATCAACGACTACAACCCCAAGATGGTGTATTTCGACGACACCTATATGCCTCTGTGGCCGGTGAGCGACGTAGGCCTCAAGATACTCGCCCATATGTACAATAAGAGCATTGCCCAGAACGGAGGAAAGAACGAGGCCGTGGTAACGGGAAAGGTCTTTACGGACTGGCAGAAGCAGACCGCCGTGTGGGACGTGGAGCGCGGAGCGCCCGATTCCATCCAGGAACTGCCCTGGCAGACCTGCACCTGCATAGGCAGCTGGCATTATGACAAGCACGTTTATTATAACGACACTTACAAGACTCCAGCCCAGGTGGTAACCATGCTGGTGGACATCGTATCAAAGAACGGAAACCTCCTTCTTAACATACCCCTCAAGGGAGACGGCACGATGGATCCCACCGAGTACAAGATAGTCCAGCAGATAGGCCGCTGGATGAAGATCAACGGCGACAGCATATACGGAACCCGTCCGTGGGTAATCTACGGCGAAGGCCCCGTGGCCGATGCCGCCAATCCCCTCAGCGCCCAGGGGTTCAACGAGGGCAATATCCAGATGTCTGCAAAGGACATCCGCTTCAACAAGAAAGGGGACAAGACCCTTTACGTCACCGTATGCGGCGTCCCTGAAGAGGATATCGTTGTAAAGAGCCTGGGCAGCAAGACCCCTCAGAACGCCAAGCGCATCCGTTCCATTTCCCTGCTCGGAAGCTCAGAGCTGGTTCAATGGAACCAGGAAAAAGACAGCCTTACAATTAAGAAGCCCCAGGAAGTTCCTTCCCAGGAGGCGATAGTTTACTGCGTAACTTTCAGATAATTATGAAAAAGACTTCATTGATTGCAGCCCTTATCCTGTGCGCTGCATTTTCACTCAGGGCCCAGGCCCCGGAAGGAATGACCGCCGCCCAGCTGGCCGGATTCTCTTTCCGTATGCCCGAAATCCAGAGCGGGCAACAGTTCAAGGATATCAATTACGCCGGGGACGGAGAGGTTTACCACAACCTGGATATCTATCTTCCCAAGGAAGTGAAGGCGTCATATCCCGTGGTCATCCATATTTACGGAAGCGCCTGGTTCTCGAACAATTCCAAGGGAATGGCAAACCTTGACAGCATTGGCCAGGCCCTGCTGGATGCCGGATACGCCGTGGTGGCCCCCAACCACCGCTCCAGCGCGGACGCCAAGTTCCCCGCCCAGATAAACGACATCAAGGCCGTCATCCGCTTTGTCAGGGCCAAGGCGGCGGAGTATAAGTTCGACACCTCTTTCATTGCAATCTCAGGATTCTCTTCCGGAGGACACCTTTCTTCACTTGCCGGAGCAACCAGCAATATCAAGAAAGCAAAAGTAGGGGAGTATGACGTTGACCTTGAAGGCTCGGTTGGTCCCTATACCTCCTATAGCAGCGCAGTTGACTGCGTTTGCGACTGGTCCGGTCCAATCGACCTCCTGAATATGGAATGCGAGTGGGAGCGCCCCTGGGGCGGCACCCCTGAAGAGGCTCTCCTTGGCGTGGAATACAACGGCCAGGACGACCTTTTCCGCACCCTCAGCCCAATCACCTATCTGGATCCTTCAGATCCTCCGGCAATTATGTTCCACGGAACAAAAGACAATGTGGTTCCGCACTGCCAGGGCGTAGAACTGTACGATGCCTGGAAGAATTGCGGAATACCCACAATGCTCTATCTAGTAGAAGGCGCGGGCCACGGAATCAACCTGTTCGTGAAGCCTTGGCTTTCAGAGATGGTTGAATTTGTAAACGTGGTCCGCGCTTCCAAGCGCTGATATTTTCAGCGGTTTACTGCTGCCTCTGAGGAGGTGCTCCTCCAGGGAATCCGCCCGGGAATCCACCCGGCGCGCCCTGGGGCCTCTGACCGGGAGCACCTTGCGGCCTCTGGCCCGGTGCGCCCTGAGGTCTCTGACCCGGAGCTCCGCCCGGGAATGCTCCAGGACCCGGACCTGCCTGGGGAACAAGGTTCCATTTAACTGTCCAGTGGAGGGACTCACCCGGTTTGAGGGTGGTGTAAGGTCCCTGGCACTCCAGTTCCATAAAGGTCTTTCCTACATTGACGTAAACCTGGATCTCTGCCTCGCCCGGCGCTTCCTGACCTTCTTCAAGGTCCTGGAAACGCTTCATAAGCATAAGTCCGTGGTTGATGAAGGTGTACCATCCCTTTCCGTTGGCGTTTACCTTACGGTTCTGGGGAGCGGTATCGGCCTCGTAGATGGCAATTCCGTTCTGCTCCTTGAAAGGAAGCAGGCCGGCGGGAGTGATGGACTCGAAAGGTGCCTGGAAAATAACCATACCGGCATTGGGTACGCGTGTGATTTCCCAAGGAGCCACGCTGCGCTCCGTGTCACCCTCGTTGGTGATGGTATAGGTGACAAGGATGGAATTGTCAGAAGGATCGGTGGCGAATTCCTTGCTGATGCTGTATTTGAACCTTTCGGAAACGGGCCCGTGAAGCCTGAGCACTCCGCCGTCTTCAGTTGCTGTGAACGGCATTGTGTCGTACTCCGGTACGGGAGGCCAGTTCCACTCTTTCTGGGGGCTGGTCCAGAAGGTGCTTCCAAATGCGTTGGGCATCTGGATCTGGGAGATGGCCTCGGCATCGCCATATTTGAAGGAGAGGATCTTTCCGCCGTGGGCGGCGTCCACTATCATTGATACCTCTCCGACGCTGATCTTGTACTGACCTTCTTCGAGAGGCTCAATTGCAGGTGCTGCGAACATAGTTGCGCAGCTGAACAATAAAGCGGTTATAGCCGTAAATAAAGCTTTCATATTCCGTAAAAGTTAAGATTGGTTCAATTGTTTAGAATACCCTGCGGGAAACCCAAGGTTTTGCGGCCTTGTCGCAGAGGCCCTTGAAGTATGCCCTGAGATCTTCCCACTTGTAGTAAGGTCCTGATACGGGCTGGATGCCCTCAAAGGTGACCTCTTTCTCGTTATAGAGGACCTTGGTGAGCACTTCGTCCTTCTTGTTCTTGTAGAAAATCATCTGGCAGTTGGTTGCCATTGGAACCTGGAAGAATGCGTACCAGCCGTTGTTGTGAGCCTCGCGGTACGGGAAGTTGCGGTGCTGGGGATCGTCAACTCCCATAAGGGCGAAGAGAGGAAGGATGGATGTGTCGTGGCCGAAGCGGAGGTCCGCAACCCTGTGGCTTCCAGGCTGGATGGCGGCGTCGGCTTTCTCGATGAAGTCATTCATAAGAGGGATGATGGCGTAGCGGATAACGTCTCCCTGCTCTACGGAGCCGGCCCACATACGGTAAATGCTGTCATTGCCGCTGGCCCAGAAATAAACGAGCTCCTCCGGTGTGAAGTATTTCCTGAAGATGTCAATTCCAAGGAAATCCACATCCTGGCAGTAGCTGCCGGTGGTGAATATTGCGCGTACAAAGGACTCGGGATTGCCAAGCACCTTCAAAGCCTGGTCAAGGTCTGTGAACAGAGGGGTGAGGAAACGGGTGAAGTCATATCCCGGAGTGCCCGAAGCGGCCCTGAAGGGGGGAACTACGGGAGCAGCGGACCTTGAGCCGGAGAATGAAGCCCCTGAGGGCATTCTGGGAGCTGCCGGCGGATCTGTAGGCCTGCGGATATTGAGGCTGGGGTTGATATAGGACATATACCTTTCCGTGCTGGTGAAGGTGAAGTCTCCCTTGGGGAACTTGTCCTTGAGGCTGTTGGTGAAGTTGCACATACTGACAATGCAGCGGAAGTTTGTGCTGGAGAAACTGTCAACCTCATAACGGTCCTTGTTCTTGAAAGCGTCCGGGAACCTCTGGAACATCCTGGCCGCCAGCGTCTTGTGCTCGCGCGCTCCGCGTGGGGTCAGGGAGCCTTCCATACCCTTGTGAGCGTCAACTACGGCATTTACCATCTCGTACAGGTCTTTTCCCTCCTGGGTGAGAAGGCCCATACGGTCAAGGAATGCGAAACCCTGCTGCGCGGTGCGCGCAAATGTGGAGTTCTGCTCGTATCTTGAGCCGTGGCGTCCGTAATGGGAGATGTAGAAAGGCTTGAATCCCTTGGGGGCCGGAGTATCCTCGATAGGATTGAACTCGTAGGAATGCATATTGTTGGCGGCCCTGTCAGGGTTCTCTGCTATGAGCCTCAGCGCCTCTTCCTGTGCGAAGACATTAAAGCTGAAGATCATCAGCAAGGATAGAAAGAAAATTTTTTTCATAACTAGCTATGTCTTATTTTGAATATTCAATATCCAAAGATAATAAAAATATTTTTAGAATAATATATTCTAAGGGATTGTTACGTAATACGTGCGGTGGGAGGAATTGTTGAGTTTGTCTTCCCTGAGCCACAGATTGGCCTCCTTGAGGCGGGCATAGCTCACCTGGTGCTGGCCTGCGAATAGTACCAGGTCCGGGATGGGGTCTGTAACGGTGATGACCTCTTTAGGGGGATAATAGGGATACATATCGTAATCCAGGACATTGAAGCCAAAACTGATGGGATCTTCGAACATCATCTTGGCGGCCAGGATGCGGAACATATACCGGCTGGTTTCGGTCACCAGCCAAAGGTCAAGGGCGCTCTCCTGCCTCTGGGCTTCCAACCTTGAGCTGATGCCGCCCATTCCGGCATTGTAGCTGGCGGCCACGGTCATCCAGTCTCCGTAGCGCTTGTAGGCGTCCTTGAGATATTTGCAGGCAGCTTCGGTGGCTTTCTTGGTGTTGTATCTCTCGTCAATGTTGGAATTGACTTCCAGGCCGTACTGGCGTCCGGTGGCAGTCATGAACTGCCACAGGCCCGCCGCTCCGGCCGGAGAAAGGCTGGTGGGGTCCAGGTTGCTTTCAATTGCCATCAGGTACTTGAGATCGTCAGGGATGCCGTATTCCTTGAGTATGGGCTCCACCTCCTCGAAGATGCGCTTGGAACGCTTGAGCATAAGGGTGGAGTTTGTGTGCATATAGGTGAAGGTGATGAGTTCGCGGTCCATCCTCTCGTACAGGTCGGGGCGGTCGAAGGTGATGGTCTGGCCAGCGAATTCAATGCTTTGGGGAACGCGGGGCGGCTGGGCATCCAGGCTTGTGACGGCGAGGAATGCGGCCAGGACGGTCAATAAGTATCTTTTCATTTCAGCAGTAATAGTTTTAGTCTTGAGATTTCTTTCAGCAAGATAATCAAAAAATGCGGTAATGTGATTTTGCCCGTGTTACTTTGAGCACTGCCTGGCATTTCACATTTCCAGGTAATGATCACCGTCCAGCCCTTTGAAGTGAGCTTCCCCCACAGTTTGCGGTTCATCTTCCGGACGGTGCGGATGCGGCGCGCCCAGGGGCCGGTCTCCGGGACGGGAACCGGCTCTTTGGCGCAGTCCGCGTGCCCGTACCAGAGGCAGTCGTTGGCAAGGATTATTATCCGCTGGCTGCGCAGTATGATGTCTCCGTGGCGCATAGTTTCAATGTAGGAGATAAAGATAATAATAGGTGGAGAAAAGATTGTTAATGTTTGGGGAAAAGCGTAAATTGCAGGTTGCAATAAATCCAAGGACAATGTACAATCCATTATCAATCCACGCCGATGATTTTATCAATCACGACGAAATATTAGAGAGCCTTGCCCAAGCCTCACGCGAGTGCGGAAACAAGGCCCGTGTCCAGGAAATCCTTGAGAAGGCAGCCAAATACAAAGGCATCACCCACAGGGAAGCAGCTATACTTATGGCCTGCAATGACCCTGAGACTGAAGAACGCATCTACAATCTCGCCTCAGATATCAAGCATAAGTTTTACGGAAACAGGATAGTGCTCTTTGCACCCCTGTACCTTTCCAACTACTGTGTAAACGGTTGCGTTTACTGCCCTTACCACCTCAAGAACAAGACCATCCCGCGCAAGAAACTTACGCAGGAGGAGATTGAGGAGGAGGTTCGCGCCCTCATACGCATAGGCCACAAGCGCCTTGCGGTAGAGTCCGGCGAGCATCCGGTTTACAATCCACTTGAGTACATCCTGGAGTCCATCAAGACCATTTACTCCGTCAAGGAGGGAGGCAACTCCATCCGAAGGGTGAATGTGAACATCGCGGCAACGGACGTAGAGTCCTACCGCAAGCTCAAGGCCGCCGGAATAGGCACCTACATCCTGTTCCAGGAGACTTACAACAAGGAGCAGTACCAGGCCCTGCATCCCACAGGCCCCAAGAGCAATTATGACTGGCATACAGAGGCCATGGACCGCGCCCAGGAAGGCGGCTGTGACGACGTTGGAATAGGAGTCCTCTTCGGCTTGAACAACTATATGTACGAGCTGGTGGGAATGCTTATGCACGCCGAGCACCTTGAGGCCCGCTTCGGGGTGGGACCCCATACCATCAGCGTTCCGCGCATCTGCCCTGCCGAGGACATCTCTACAGAAGACTTCCCGGACGCCCTGCCGGACTCCATTTTCCGCAAACTGGTGGCGGTGCTCCGCGTAGCGGTGCCTTACACCGGAATGATCATATCCACAAGGGAATCCGCAAGGATGAGGGAGCAGCTGCTGCACTGCGGCGTCTCCCAGATCAGCGGTGGCTCCCGCACTAGCGTCGGAGGCTATACCACCGTGGAAAGGCACGACGAGACATCCCAGTTTGACGTTTCCGACACCCGTTCCCTTGACGAGGTGGTAAGGTGGCTCCTGCAGAACGACCACATCCCCAGTTTCTGCACCGCCTGCTACCGCGAAGGACGCACCGGAGACCGTTTCATGAGCCTGTGCAAGAGCGGCAAGATAAGCCTGTGCTGCACACCTAACGCGCTTATGACCCTGAAAGAATATCTGATGGACTATGCTTCTCCGGAAACCCGTGAGGTGGGAGAGGCCCTCATAGCCAAGAGTATCTTTGACATTCCCGAAGGCCGTACGCGCGAGATTACCGAGCAGCGCCTCAAGGCCATTGAAGGCGGAGCCAGAGATTTCAGATTCTAGCGTATGGAACGCCTCCACATTGCTTTTTTCGGACCCACCAACAGCGGCAAGTCAACCCTGGTGAACGCAATCTGCGGCCAGGAGGTGTCGCTGGTGAGTGCCGTACCCGGCACCACCACAGACCCTGTCCGCAAGATTGCGGAACTGCCGGACCTTGGCCCCTGCGTGCTGATAGACACGGCGGGCATTGACGACAACGGCACCCTTGGTGCGGAAAGGCAGCGCCTGACCCGCGCGGTGATGGACGAGACGGATGTGGCCGTCCTGCTGGACGGAGGGTCCGCCGCAATGGCGGAACTGAAGTCTGCCCTGGACGGCGCAGGCATCCCGTCCGTCATCTACGAGCGCGGCCAGGGCGTGGAATCCCTCCTGCAGAGCATTGCGGCCGTGGCGCCAAAGGAAGAGAGCAAGTACCTTACAGGGGATCTGGTGGGTCCCGGAAGCAACGTGCTTCTGGTAATGCCCCAGGACAAGGAGGCGCCAAAGGGCCGCCTGATACTGCCGCAGGTCCAGATCCTCCGCGAACTGCTGGACCGGGGCTGCGTGCCGCACTGCTGCACGCCGGATTCGCTCCAGGCTGCAATGGACAGCCTTGGGAACAAGCCGGACCTGGTAATCACGGATTCCCAGGTCTTCGGCCTGGTGAACAAGGCCATACCCCGGGACTGGGCGCTGACATCGTTCTCAGTGCTGCTTGCCGCGGCCAAGGGAGACCTGCGCGCGTTCGTGGCAGGCGCAAAGG
The DNA here is from genome assembly GCA_017960545.1 of Bacteroidales bacterium. Classification (GTDB taxonomy): domain Bacteria; phylum Bacteroidota; class Bacteroidia; order Bacteroidales; family UBA932; genus Cryptobacteroides. The sequence goes on along the minus strand of JAGCYZ010000066.1, from coordinate 7,543 downwards.
CAATTGACGCGCTGCGCCCCGGCGCACGCGTCCTCATTGCCGAGGCCTGCACTCACGTGCCGGACACGGAGGACATTGGCCGCGTAAAGATTCCTGCAATGCTCCGCAAGCGCGTAGGAGACCTTACGGTGGACATAGCCGCCGGGAACAACTTCCCGGAGGACCTGTCCCCGTACAGCCTCATCATCCATTGCGGCGCCTGCGTGGCAAACGCCCGCCTTGTGCGTTCGCGCATAAGGAAGGCCGCAGCGGCGGGCGTACCCATTACCAACTACGGCCTTGCCATTGCATATCTTCAGGGGATTCTGCCCCGGATATCATTGCCTTAAAGGCATCACCTGGACTTCTTGGTGAAAGCTAAAGAATCTCCCCAGGCATTGTACAGAATCTTGTGCCCAATGGCGGCAAGACGGATGTCCAGGCAGGACTTGCACTGGTCCGGCATATCCTTTACGCAGGCCTTGTCCGGGTATATGAAGTAACTCTCACGGTATTCTCCGGGAGTAAGGTTGGGCATAATTACATTGGCCCCCGCGGCAATTGCCTTTTCCCTTCCCTGTGGATCCACAGTCTGGTTGGCCGTGGCCGCAACCATATTGATCTCCGGCATCATCAGCCGCAGGACAGCTATCATCTTGAGAGTCATATCCATACGCTTGTCAGCAGGAGGGACAAGGTCCTTGAGCCGGTATAGGGGAGTGTCCGGATGGGGAATGTAGGGGCCTATTCCAACCATTGCCACATCCATCCTCTGGAAGAACAGAAGGTCATCCGCAAGATGGTCCAGCGTCTGGTAGGGGAGTCCCACCATAACACCTGTTCCCGTCTGGTAACCTATGCTTTTAAGGCTCTCCAGGCAGTCCAGCCGGCGCTGGAAACTATGCTTTGCATTCCTGGGGTGGATCTTGTAATATAGGTCCTCTGAAGAAGATTCGATCCTGAGCAGATAACGATGGGCTCCAGCCTGGAACCACCGCCTGTAGGTGTCCAGGTCTTGTTCTCCCAGGGAAAGGGTTATGCCCAGGCTTCCTCCGTCTATCTTCTTGATTTCCCGTACCAGATACTCTATCTTGTCTATGAATTCAGGATCTGAGCGCTCCCCGCTCTGCAGGGCAACGGATCCGTATCCCAGTTCGTGGGCAAGACGGGCGCAGTCCAGCACTTCCTCATCGCTGAGGCAGTAGCGCTCTACGTTGCCGTTACCCTTCCTCAGGCCGCAGTACAGGCAGTCCTTCTCGCATACGTTGCCGTATTCGATGAGTCCCCTCAGATGGACGTAATTGTCCAGATACTTGAACTTCACGTCCTGCGCACGCTGCAGGAGGCTCTTCATATCAGGTCCTTCTGAGGCAAGGAGGGCCTTGATTTCTTCCTTGGAAAGGGTCATACTTTAACTTCCTATGTTTTCGTGAATCAGTTCCGTAAGGCTCTTGATTATCTCATAGTCGTTCAGGTTCATCCCTTCGAACACTTCCTTGACATCGGCGGTGCTCAGCTCAAAGGTGTCATCGTCCGTAATGTACCTGATAATGAAATTGATGTCCTGGTACTGGCAGATGAAGTTGGCAAAGCATCCTGACAGGTCTCCCTTTGGCTGCAGGTCTATGTGCGAGCGCTGGTAGGAAGCATAGATCTCCGTTCCTTCACCCACCTTGGATTTCAGGTAGAAGTTGCCGTTGCACATCTGGGAATGGAACTTCAGGAGTGCTATTCCCATTCCTATCTTGCGCTCCTTGCGGCAGGAATAGAAGCGGTCGTTGATGGCCGCGATCATATCCTCGGGCATTCCGCAGCCGTTGTCAATGATCTTTATGGAGAGAAGGTCGCGGGCTTCGCTGTCCTCCATCTCTATGGTTATCTGGGTGGCACCCGCACGGATGGAGTTGTGGGTGATGTCAATTATGTGAAGGTCAAGACTTTTCATACTACAGGATTACGGGCTCTCCGGGACGGAGGGCTTCCTTGAAATTGTCAAAACTGAAATAAGGCATCTCCAGGACGCTGTATATCTTGCCGATGTCTTCTACGTAATGGGCGTCGCTGCTCTGGATGAAGTTGAAGTCGCTGAACCAGGGGCAGTCCTCCAGGAACTTGTAATTGTCCCGTTTGCAATAGTAGCTGAGTTCCATCGCGTGGAATTTAAGCTTGTCGGGGACGAATCCCAACTGAGAGGAAAGGCTGAAGGTGGGACGGTCAATATGCGCGGGGATGAAGATGCCCCCCAGTTCGTAAACCTTCTGTTGGAGTTCCAGCATAGGGAGGTCCAGGGCGTTTATCAGCAGGTGGGGCACTTCGTCCAGTACGTTCTCGTCCTCGTCAACCACAAACTGGTATCCGAACTTGTCAACGTCGTTCTCAAAGAAAATGACGCGGGAGTCCAGGAAAGCCTGGAACTGGGCGAGTTTCTCCACCGTGGGCATAAAGCAGGTGCAGTGCACCTCTTCCTTGGTGGTCACTTCCGCCCCCATCATAACGTGAAGGCCAACTTTCTCTCCAAGCCGGCGCGTAACGTCCGCATTGAGGGTGGAGTTGTGGTCCGTCAGGCCAATGATATCCAGCCCCCGCTCCTTAGCTGTCGCAACTATCACGGAGGGGCTCATCTCGATGTCGCCGCAAGGGGACAGCACCGAGTGGATGTGCATATCGGCCTTGAATTTCACGTGAGGCTACTTGAGAATTTCGTAGAGCTTTCCGCAAACTTGGAAAGTGGGCTCCTGGCTCACCAGGATGCAGATATCCTCGTCCTTGGCGTGATCCAGCATATCCTGGTCAGGCACGCCTCCGCGTACTATGATCACGGCAGGGAGGTCCCTCAGGGAAGCGATTGCAGTGACGTTCTTGTGGGTCTGCATTGTAACCCATACCTGGCCGCTGCGGGCGTTGCCCATAACGTCGCTGAGGAGGTCGGATGCATACGCACCGCTTACCTCAGCATCCAGATTAGCCTCGTTGAGGCACTCAAGCTGGAGTTTTTCTATGATATCCTTTACTGTCATATCGGTTATTCGTTATTGTCGTTAGTTATAGTCCTGGTTTTGATCCGGTCTCCCCAGATGTCGCGGATGGCATCTTCCGAGGCCTGTGTGTGGCGGTTGATGAACATACAGGAACTGATGTCGGCGTCTCCGCGAACTATGTCTTCCGCAAGGGCGGCGCAGGAAGGCGCGCCGCAGGCGGAACAGTTCACGCCGGGAAGGGCCTTCTCAATCTTTTTCATCCTTTCCGCCATCTTGATGGCTTCCGCAAAGTTGTCATCCAGCTTGTAGATGGAGTGCGGGGTTATCTCGTCAATTTCCATCTGCTCATCTATCCATTTGCAGAAATCCGGATTGTTGTAGCGGGTATAGCGGTTCAGGGGGCGGTCCGGCTTGTCCAGCAGGTGGGCACGGTCTTCCAGCCTCTTGCGGGCGACAAAGCGGTTGTTGGTGGCAAGTACGCCGCCAACGCATCCCTGGTCGCAAATACGCATCTCCACAAGTCCTTGAGCGTCAACTGCTTCGTCTTCCAGTCTCTCCAGGAAATTCAGGACGTTCTGAAGGCCGTCAACCGCATAGTGCGAGCCGTTGAACAGGGATGCTTCGCCGCCCGGGAGGGGCCACAATATGTCCCTTGAGGTGAGTGAGTGGTTGATGGCTTCGGCGTTGTTGTTGGAACCGCGGAGCATCAGCTGGACCTTGTTGAAAAGAAAGTCCATATTGATGACGCCGTTGATGCGGGTTTCCTTGTTGCTGACGGGATACTTGACAGCCGCAATCTTTGCCGCACAAGGGGTGACGTAGAAAACGCCAATGTCTTCGCGTTTGGCTCCCTCGTCCATCAGACGGTTGGTCATTATGTGGGCGGCAAGTTCAAAAGGAGCCCTCACCTTGATGATGTTGTCCACCAGGGAAGGGAATCTTACCTGTATTAGCCGGATCACTGCCGGGCAATAAGGAGATATGAACGTACGTATCTCGGGATGCTTGGCAATGTACTTGTTGTAGAGTTCAACAATGTATTCCACCTCGTGCTCCACCTCGTAGATATGGGTGAAACCCAGTTTCTTGAGGCAGGCGTATATTTCCCTGGTCTTGAACTTCTCCTCAAACTGGCCTATGAAGGTGGTGGGGACAAGGCACACCCTGTATTCATAGTTATGGATCAGGGCAAAGTCATCCTGCTGGATATAGATGGCCTTGTGCGGGCATACTTTCATACAGTTCCCGCAGTCCACGCATTTGTTGTCGTTCATCACGGCTTTTCCGCCCCGGATGCGTATGGCCCCGGTAGGGCACGAGCGCATACAGGTGGTACAGCCCAGACAACGGGTCTTGTCAACCTTGAGGGAATGACCGAAGAAGGTTTCTTGTGCAGCCATATCTTAGGCAAAAAATACTGTCATTGTTACTGTGGTTCCGACGCCCACTGTCGATTCAATTTTCAGGTCGTCGGTATTCTTCTTGATGTTTGGCAGGCCCATGCCGGCGCCGTAACCCATCTCACGGACTTCAGGAGATGCGGTTGACCAGCCCTCTTGCATGGCCAGGTCAAGATTGGGAATGCCGGGGCCGGTGTCGGCCACCACCATCACAATCTTCTCGTCATCGATGTCAACGTCAATGGTGCCGCCGTAAGCGTGCGCTATGGCGTTGATTTCCGCCTCGAAGAGCGCCACTACGGTGCGCTTGATGTTGGCGGGAGCCACGCCCAGGTGCTTGAGGGTGCGCTTGACGCTGCTGGATGCCTGTCCTGCATCGGTAAAATTACCGCGCTCTATTTCAAATGTATAATGCATTATCAATAAAGTGGTTTAATTCCGGCCTCGTACAATATGCCGCTGATTTTGAAAATACTGAATTTGGACTTGATCATAGTGATGTCCAGGTCCTGGGCCAGTTCAAGCATATCCTCGTCAGGCTGCTTGTCACGCCCGATAACCACTACGCGCAGGTCAGCCATTTCGCTGGTGCGCATAGTCTGGTTGTTGCAAAGTCCGGTGATGAGGACGGTCTCATCCATTGAGAAACGGAGGACGTCGCTCATAAGATCGGAGGCAAAGGCCTTTTCCACATCATAGGTATCGTCGGCAGGTGCGCCCACAATCTCGCCTTCTACAAGTCTTGCAATTTCCTTGATAGTCATTTTTTACGTTGTAATTAGATTCGGGCCGGCTTTGACAGAAACCGGCCCGAAGCGTTATTAGAGGTATGTCTTAGTCTGCGTACTCGGCAAGGATGGTTTTAACCTGCTCGGGAACGAGACGTCCGTAGGTCTTGCCGTTGATGGTCATAACCGGAGCCAGACCGCAGGCGCCCACGCAGCGCAGTACGTCCAGGGAGAACTTGCCGTCGTCTGTGACGCCGCCTTCGGAGATCTTGAGCTCGCTCTTGAGAGCGTCCAGGATCTTCTCGGCGCCCTTAACGTAGCAGGCTGTTCCGAGGCATACGGAGATGGCGTACTTTCCTTTAGGCTTCATAGTGAAGAAGCTGTAGAAGGATACAACGCCGTACACTTTTCCTACAGGGATTCCGAGGCAGTCTGCCACAACCTGCTGGACTTCCTCAGGAAGATAGCCGAAGTGCTCCTGAGTCTTGTGCAGCACATTGATCAGCTCACCTGGATTGTTGTTGAAGGAAGCGCAAATCTCCTTGATCTTAAGGTAATTGGCTTCACTGATTTTTATCTTGGGTCCACACATGGTTCAATTATTTTTCAAGGTCAAACTGTTTTTTCTTGTCGAAGTAGTGAGTGTGAAGCAGGTGATGTGCCCTCTCTGAGCCGGGCTCACCGTAGAACTCCTTGTAGATTGAGATGATCTCAGGATTCTCGTGAGACTTGCGCAGAGGCATCTCCCTGTCAGCCTGGTAGATGGCAGCGTGACGTGCCCTGATGATGGAAGCGTCTCCGTGGTGGAAAGGCTGTCCGGCGCCGTCGATACATCCGCCGGGGCAAGCCATCACCTCAACGAAGTGATAAGGGCATTCGCCTGCCTTGATCTGCTCCATTATTGCACGTGCGTTCTTAAGGCCATATACGATGGCTACCTTCAGGTCGATCACTCCCGGGATAGGAATGGTTGCCTCACGTACGCCGTCCAGTCCGCGGACTTCCTCGAAGTCAACCTTGGGAAGGGTCTGTCCGGTGAGGATCTCGGCAGCTGTACGCAGAGCGGCTTCCATAACTCCTCCTGTTGCACCGAAGATTACGGCTGCACCTGTTGACTCGCCAAGAGGAGAGTCGAACTTGGCCTCGGGAAGGTTGTTGAAGTCAATGTTGCACATCTTGATGAGGCGTGCAAGCTCGCGGGTGGTGATTGAGTAATCAACGTCAGGATTGCCGTTGGCTCCCAGCTCCTCACGCTCGCACTCGTACTTCTTGGCAACACAAGGCATCACTGATACGGAGATGAGTTTCTCGCGGGGGATGCCGATCTTGTCAGCGAAGTATGTCTTGACAGTTGCTCCGAACATACCCTGAGGGGACTTGGCCGTTGAAGGATATTCGCGGAGTTCAGGATAGAACTTCTCGTAGAAGTTGACCCAAGCCGGGCAGCAGGAAGTCATGATAGGGATCTTGACGTCCTTGTCGCCTGACAGGAATGCCTTGAAACGTCCGATGGCCTCGGTGCCCTCTTCCATAATGGTGAGGTCAGCTGACCAGTCAGTGTCAAATACATAGTCGAAGCCGATAGCCTTGAGGGCTGCTGCGATCTTTCCGGTAACGATGCTTCCGGCAGGCATACCGAACTCCTCGCCAAGGGCAACGCGCACTGCAGGGGCTACCTGTACGGCGGTCTTGACATCAGGGTTGGCAATGTCACGCAGAACCTTTCCTGTGTGGTCAACCTCTGAGAGGGCGCCTACAGGGCAGACAGCGATACACTGGCCGCAGAATACGCAGTTGGTCTCGATGAGGTTCTTGCCGAAGGCAGGGGCAACCACTGCAGGGAAGCCTCTCTCAACAGCTCCAATTGCGCCTACGCTCTGGTATTCGTGGCAAACGGACTCGCAGCGGCGGCACATGATACACTTGTTGGCGTCGCGTACGATGGACGGTGAAAGTTCGATGGGGTATTCTGACTGCTCGCCCTTGAAAGGGATCTCGCGGATGCCCATATCGGCGGCCAGTGACTGAAGTTCGCACTTGCCGTTCTTGGGGCACTGGAGACAGTCGTTGGGGTGGTCGCTGAGCATAAGCTCAAGGACGGTCTTGCGTGCATTGATGGCGCGAGGAGAGTTGGTCTTCACAACCATATCCTGCATACACTCGGTGATACAAGCCGGAGCCAGGTTCCTGCGGCCTGCAACCTCGACTACGCAAATGCGGCATCCGCCCGGATGGTTCTTGAGGGCGAGGCCTTCGAGTTCGAAATTACAGAGGGTAGGAATCTTGATACCCATCTGCTCGGCAGCTTTCAAGATAGTAGTACCTTTTGATACTTCTACTGCTCTGTTGTCTATAGTCAATTTGATAGTATCCATATATTATTCCTCCCTTATTTAATGCTGATAGCTCCAAAGCGGCACTTCTCGTAGCAGGTACCGCACTTGATACACTTGTCCTG
>JAGCYZ010000065.1 GCA_017960545.1 Bacteroidales bacterium | reverse complement strand
GCTGGCCAGCAGGCCGCGGGCGCCGTAGAGCAGCTTCGCGTTGGTGCGGAAGTCATCGAACTTTGTCTCGTAATACTTGAAATACACGTCCATCTCGTCAAAGAGGCCCGTGTTGTTTCCCGCGCAGACCTGCAGGTTAGTGTTGATGTTGTGCTGGCCCGTAAAAGGAGGAATCACCTGGCCAGTCTCGTAGATCTGGAAGAAGCGGCCCATATCATAGAGTTTCTCCAGCAGGGCGGGATCCAGCTCGTTCTTACTGTGGGCGCGACGGAGCAGTTCCTCGCCGGAAAGCAACAAGTCTTGGTCAGGGCACAAATGGATCCTGGAACGGTCCATCCGCTCGCCGATATACTTTTCGTTACCCTTGAGCATCTGGTCGAAATCGACCTTCATTGCCATCAGTCCGTCACGGACGGGCTTGGCGCAGTCAAAGGTGAAGTCGTTTTCGAACCTAGCGATCTTAGAGACGATCATCAGGCCGTCCGCACCGGTAATTTGCATTCCATTTTCGGTCTTTTTCATAGTGCCGCCTTGAGGCAGGAAGCGGATGACCACGACGTAGCCCTTGTGGCCGTACTCCGGATTGTAGGCGCAGGCCAGTGTAATCACGCCGTCCTGGATATTCAACTCGTGGCTGCTGCCGGCAGACAGTCTGGGCAGTGTCATCGCCACGTCCAGGTCCAGCTGTCCCTTGGGTGCAGAGAAGCGGTTCACGGCGACTTCCCCGTCATAGGCGCAGAAGGATTCGTTCCGGAAAGAACCGCGCGCATCAGTCCACATAGAAGTGATCATGCCGTTCTGCATATCCAGGAAACGCAGATAGTCCCGGGTATTGGGCTGCTCCTGCCTGCGGAAGGTGAGCGTGAAGGCCTGGTGCCTGCTCGGCCCGGCGACGGGGTACAGAATACTGTTGTCAAAATTCATGTACTTTTCAAAGCCGGCCTTTTTCTGGGCCTCGTCAATAAGGGCGTTCGCCTCATCCGGCTTTCCCTCCAGTAGCAACTGGCGGATGCGGGGCATATAGGGGCGCAGGTCTGGAGGCAAGGGAGTCTCCGCCCATTGCGGCTGATAGAGCAACTCATGGGTGTAGCTCATCACCTCGTTATAAGGCTGGCCGGAAGTCTGGAAGCGCAGGACACCGCTGCCGGTCATGAAATTGTCCGAAGCATCTGACGCGGGGGCGATGGAGCAGATATTGTGCTTCGGCAGGATGGTTGAGCGCTTCTCCACCGGAATATATGGGATGGGATACTCAAGCTTTTTGGTATCAATCGTGGCGCTGGTGGTCCCCAACGCAAGGCACAGAAACGCGAATAATGCAATTAACTTTTTCATGGTTATTATTTTAGTTGTGTTAAAATACGAATTATACCATTATGGTCAATTACTTAATTAAGGACTTTGTCTATTTATTCATAAGTTTTGTCAATATTTTCATAAACTTTAGTCAAGATTACAGTGGGCCTCAGCCGTTTAACCTGGACTCAATCTTGTTGAGAGAAGCCTGAGGATTGTTCTGCCAGATGGCTCCGACTTTGGAACAGGTTCCCTTTATGTCTGGTTATTATGAAGGAACAACGGTCACTCCCCCTGAGAATAGTACTCTCAATCCGGACATCGAACTTGCTGTCCGGTTCAAGCTGTGACAAGATATAAAGAATGCTCTGTCGCGAACACTCGCATTGCTCCGGATTGCTCCTGAGTCCACTCTTAACCTTTGGGCACGAACATTCCAGATAACTCAACCCATAAACCTTCCCCGGTTCTATCACCCTGCCCTGATACGACCTGCTATTGTATCCTTCTGAGTAGATCCTGTCAAAATCCCCGTCATACTTGGCATATATTTGCTGATGGATGGGTAGAACATGATCTTTAACGCATTCGATAGCTTCTTCTCTATAACTATTATTATCGATCGAATAGCCGGCGGATTGAAGCAGATGCAGTGCGCGGTCGAAGGATTCTGATTTGGTCAGAATGTAATCCGTGTTGAAGGTCGATATTGCAAAAATGCCCACTCCCCCGTCTGCAAGGACTTTAGATATTTTGGCGATAATGCCTATGAGGGAGTAATCCAATGTCCCGTCTATGCGGAATGCCCGCCATCCGTCATTTCGTTCAACTGTATTTGCAGGCACGGACCGGGTAGGACATACTAACGATTTTTCTTCATCTGTAGAGGCGGTGAAGAAATAAGGAGAAGACAGGTCGATTGTCTCATAATCTGTAACCTTGCAGATGCTGAATACTTCGTCTATAATTCTTAGTGTCATAACGAAATAAAGTGATAACTCGAAAGCTTCAATAATGAATATACATCCTGGACAGCTGCACGAATCTCAGCTCCGGTTTCCCACGGCGTGAATGTCTGATAGTCCAGCCCCAATACATCATATCCGGGGAATAAAGGCTTGTAATGCCCGCTCTCAGAGGCGCTGCCGCCTTTTCCGTGGATATATAATACCGCTTCCATCCTTTGGGCTTTTGAGGGACTGTTACAGCACATCAAGGAAGTCTTCCTTACCGACCATCATCTTTTGGGCGTAGGAACAGACAGGGTTGATCTTGATGCCTTTGGAGCGGGCGGCCTCGATGACTTTAAGGACAAGCATTCTGGCTATTCCTTTGCTACCATAGGCCTCGCGGACACCGGTATGGGTGATGCTCCAAGTATTATCAGTTGGAATGTATTCGCATTCGCCGATGAGCTTGTCACCGTCATAAGCGGCACTCCTGTTCTGTCCTTCTTCAAAGACTATGGTAATTGATCCTTCTGTCGTTGTCATAGCGTTATGGGTTTATAGTTGCTAAGATACAATTTTGTGCCGATAGAAACACAACACTATTAATTTCGTTTTATTTAGCTTATTTTTGAAATGGAATAACGGTAAAGACATTAAGAGAGAATGAAAACAGATAAACTCGGTTGGTTGGTTCCGGCTCTGATAGTAGCCGCAAACGCTATTGCAATACTGGTATGCTGGCATTCTTTACCGGAGATGCTGCAGGCGCATTTCGATTTACAGGGTAACGCCAGCGGGTCCATGCCTCGCGGCACGTTGCTTCTGTACCCCGCTGCTGGAGCTGTCATTTGCGGCATCGCATACGGAATAAGTCGCCTGACAAGCAAGCGACTTATTCGTAAAGGTTTGGTCTTCCTGGCTTCCGGCATTGCCCTTGTCATCTTCTCATCCACTATGGTTTCACTGACCAAAGGGACAATGCCCATCTTTATGCTGGCAGAACCAGTCATTCTTCTCGCAGCCCTGGCCGCTTTCGTTATCTGCCTGATCAAGGCCAGGAAAAAAGGATGATTCCTATCAGTGTGTAGCCTGGTGGATAAGGTCCAGGAGGCCGTCAACTATGGCCTTTTGGGCATAGCCCTGCTTGTAGCCTGAACCCAGAACCTCGAATACCTGGGCGCCATAGGACTCGTCGTCGGGGATGTAGCCGCCCCTTCCCTGGTTGTGGCCGTCTGTGACGGTAGTCATCATTGTGAAGGAGTACGGCGACTTGTTCTTCAGCTCTACAGCGATGGGGTTGTACACCTCGCCGGATACGGCGCATACTGGGATGTCGTCGAGCATTACGAGGCCGAGCTCGAGGGTGATGGGATCGGCGTCTTCGTACTCACCGGCGTAGCCCGCCCTGCCGCCGCCGTTGGTCTGGCGGCGTCCCGGGCACGTCACGTGCGTACGGGCGGCCTCCAGCGTAACGTTGGTCTCGAAGCGGCGCATCATCATAATAACGTACTTCACTTCTTCGCCCAGCAGCTGGCCGTAGCTTTCGGCCATCTTCTTTTGCTCCTCCATCAGGCGGTGCGTCTCGGGGTCGTTGCGGTCGAGGCCTGTTCCTCCCGGAGGCATCCGGTTGGAGATGTCCTCTCCCCTTTTTGCGTAATCGGCAATGCGGATGTCACGCAGGTCGAAGGTCTGCTGGAAGTAAAGCGGATTCTGGTCGCCGGCGGCGCCGGAAGAGAAGATAGCCACGAAGTCGGGGCCGTATTTGCTCTCGATATATTCTTCGGACTTGCCCGGGAAGTCGCCGGTGATCATATCCAGCTGGCCGGTGATTACGGCGTGCATGGCATAGTTGTAGTATGTTGCGATGGGCTTGCCGTCGAGACTCTCGAAATAGATTACGCCCACGGTCTTGTCGGACTTGCCGTCGTAGTCGGGGCCTTCCCACCAGGTGCCGCGCTCAGGGTCGAAGAGGTCGCGCTTTACATTGAGGTAGCTTACGCCCTTGCCCGTTCCCACCTTGGCCGGAACCATATTCTGATAGGCCTGCTTGATGGCCTGATACATCCTTTCTGTGAGTTCGGCCTCGGGCACCGTGCCGGTGGAATGGCAGTGGGTGCCGTTGTATATGATGTTACCCTTAGGGATGCCGAATTCTTTCTCGATACGCTCGTTCACGGCGTCCACGCTGCGCTGGTTGGGGTTGCCGTCGACGTTTGCGAAACCGGCTATGTTGGTGCCGTTAGTAAAGAGGACTACGCGGAAATGGGTACGGTCCAGGATGCCGTAGGAATTACGGCCAAGCTGGTTCTCGGCAGGCGTAACGTCCACTTTTGCCGCACCGGCCTTAAGCTGGCCGCGTACGTGGTTCTGAGCATAGGCCAGGCCTCCCTGCAATGAGCAGACAAGCATAATGGCTGTCGCAAGAGTAAGTGATATTATCTTTTTCATCTTTTATTTGTTAAGGAATTTGGTAGCAAGGTAAATAAGGTATGCAACGCCAAGGCTGATCACTATTACGGAACCCACCTGCGTGCCCATTGCATCGGAAAGAACGCCCATTAGCAGCGGGAATATGGTGCCGCCGATGAGGCCCATAATCATAAGGCCGGACATTTCATTGTTCTTCTCGGGAAGGTAAAGGAGCGCCTTGGAGAAGACCATAGAGAAGATATTGGAGTTGCCGAAGCCCACCAGTGCTATGGAAATGTAAAGCCCTGCCAGCGTGTGGCATACGAACAATCCTATCATAGAAAGCACCATACAGGCCACGCTCACGGCAAAGAAGTTTTTCAAAGGGAACTTGGCCAGGATGAACGAGCCGCTGAACGTTCCCAGCGTCCTGAACAGGAAGTAAATGCTGGTGGCGATGCCGGCTTTCTCCAGCGGAAGGGCCAGACGCTCCATTATGATCTTTGGAGCGCAGGTGTTCACGCCTACGTCTATTCCCACGTGCGCTACTATTCCAAAGAAAAGCAGAAGCACGGTTCCGTCGCCGAGCAGTTTGAGGCAATCTACAAAGCCGGAGGATTTGTCCTTGGGCATCTCCTCTTCAATCTTTGTCGCGCCCAGATAGAATACGGCCACAATGGCGAAAACCAGGAATATGAGGCACAGCGGCAGCCAGCTCTGATACTTGACCGAAGCCCAGCTTGCTAAGATGGGTGCTATGAAAGAGGCGATGGCCTTGATGAACTGGCCGAAGGTGAGGGTGCTGGCCAGCTTCTCTCCGCTGACCACGCAAGTAATCATAGGGTTGAGCGACACCTGCATAAGCGTGTTCCCTATGCCCAGCAGGCAGAAGGATACCAGCATTACTGGGAAGGTGTACATTCCCTTGAAGAAGAATGCGCACATTGGCAGGGCCAGCGCCAGGGCTGTTACCACAAGGCTGAGCAGGACCGTCTTGCGTTTTCCTATACGGTTCATCATAAGGCCCGTGGGGACGGACAGGAAGAAGAACCACAGGAAAACCATCGAGGGCAGGAAATTGGCCACCGTGTCGGAGAGGGCGAAATCCGCCTTGACGTAGTTGGTTGCGGTGCCCACCATATCCACGAATCCCATAGTGAAGAACGTGAACATTATGGGCAGCAGTTTGGACAGATTGGATTGTTTCGTTTCCATTTGCCGGTTATTGTTCTAGTTATACAAATATACAAAAACAGCAGCCTATTTCCTGTTCAGCATATTGCAATTGTCCAGGAAGTTATAGAACAAGGTGGTCCAGATATATACAGACTGGCCGTTGTCCCTGTAGCCGAAACCGTGGAAGCCGCGGGTGAAAGAGTGGATCTCCAGGGGCTGGCGGGTCTTGTTCCAGGCATTGTAGAGCGCGGGCGTGTCGCCGAATCCGTTCGAGGAGGCGGCTTCGCCCGTGCTGGCTGCTATGAATAGCGGCATGGGGTCGTCCGGCACTTTGTCTTCGAACCAGGCGGGATAGATCATTCCCAGGAAGTCCGGACGGCTCATCTCGTCGTGATCGAGCGCCACGTGATATACTATGTTGCCGCCTGCGGAGAAGCCGATTATGCCGATAGCCTTGGGGTTGACACCGTATTTGTCGGCATTCTTGCGGATGTAGGTGATGGCGGCTCTGCCGTCGTCCCAGGCCATCTTGCGGTCGTAGCCCTGCTCTTGGGCAATCTTGGCGTGCTTTTCGGTGAGCTCGCGCATACGCGCATCGCGCCCCTGGTTGCCGTAAGAATGGTCAGCGACGTATTTCGCTTCTTCGTAGTCTCCGCCCGAAAACGCAGTGCGGTATTTAAGGACGAAAGCGGCTATTCCGTGGGCGGCGAGCCACTTGGCCACGTTGGGCCCTTCCTGATGCCAGGAAAGCGCCGTAAACCCGCCTCCCGGGCAAACGACGACGGCTGCGCCGGTCTCGGTGCCCTTGGCGGGCAGGTAAACCCACAGCTCGGGATCCACTACGTTAAGGATGCACTCGCCCACCTCGCCGGGGTTCATGGATGTGGTATATTCGAAAAGATATTCCTGCTGGGTCCAGTTCTCGGTGCCAGGGGCCCTGCCTGGGTAAAGGCGTATCTTTTCGGCCTGGGCGAACAGGCTGAGTGACAGAACGGAGAACGTTGTAAGGAGCAGCATCCTGCGCCAATTCATTTTCAGTTTCATATCAGAGGTTTGGGTTTAATGTTGTTATTTTGAGTTCGTCCACTGAGAAGCGGGCTTTATCCGAATATAATTCCAATGCGTTATATGGTTCTTTGGGGAAGACAAGGTTGGTCATCACTACCCTGCCGCCGTCTATGAATACTTCAAAGGATGTAAGGTCGTAAAGTATCTTGACGGTGTGCCTGCCTTTGACGGCCATTGGAGCCCAGGTTGCAAGGGCAAAGTCGTTCACGTAGTGCATGGAGTTGGTCTTGCGCCTGTCGTGGTTTTCAATCTCGAGCGTGGTGCCGCGCTCCGCGAAATCGATGAGCCCGCTGGCCGCGCGGTCCATTACGAAGCGCTGCAGCGAGGCGTCGAAGTACATATCCACAACGTCGCCCGCGGCGTTGGTCAGGCGCCAGCCTGCCTTGCCCGCGGCCGGGACGTTGAGCTCGAAGTCCAGCTCGTATGCGCCGTCGGAAGATTCAAAAAGCTGCATCTTGTCTGGCTTGCCGGCCTGGATGGAAATACCGCTTACAGTGCGGGATCCTTTCTCAAGGCCAGAGAGCTCGGGAACGGGATATGCGCTTACATAGAACTCTCCCCCTTCTTTGAAGAGGCCAAGCTCGCGCGGTATTGCGTTAGCGCTGCGGAAATACTTGCTGGGCACTATGGTGCCGTATTGCCAGTTGCTCATCCACGGCACTGCAATCACCCGGTCGCCGGTGTTGGAGAAGCAAACCGTAGCATAGTGGTCCTTGCCCCAATCCAGCCATTTTACGGTCTCTTTGGGCGAATCGCAGGTGAACGTCCTGCCATCGAAATCACCGACAAAATACTGGGTGGCGCTGCCGCCAAAGAAGCAGCCGGGGTTCACGTTCACTATCATCACCCACTTCTTCTCTCCCTGGGCCGTAGTGAGCGGGAAAAAGTCCGGACATTCGAACTGGCGTGGCTGCACGCCGTAGCCTTCGCCCCATCCGCTCATATAATCCCATTCTTTGAGGTTTTTAGACGCGTAGAAGCGCATTTCCTTGTCGGCCGAGACAATCATTATCCACTTCTGTTCAGGCTCGTACCAGAAGACTTTTGGGTCACGGAAGTCCTTGATGCCGTCGAAGGGGGTAAGCACGGGGTTGCCTTCGTATTTGGTGAAGGTAAGGCCGTCGTCCAGGCTGTAGGCCAGGCACTGCGTCTGGGTGAACTCCCTTTCCGGGTTATGGGAAGAATAGAAGGCTACCACGGCGCCCGGGCCGAAGCCAGCCGTATTGGCATAGTCCACCACGGTGCTGCCGGAGAAGATGTGGCCGTAGCCATCGCGCCAGATTGCCACGGGCTTATGCTCCCAATGCACCATATCGGTGCTTACGGAGTGCCCCCAGTGCATATTCCCCCACACGCAGGCGTAGGGATTGTACTGATAGTAGAGGTGATATACTCCGTCTTTGTAGAACAGGCCGTTGGCGTCGTTCATCCAGCCATAGGGCGGCGTGTGATGGTACACCGGGCGGTATTTTTCATCCGGAATCTCCGGCGCAGTGTCCGAAGTGCCTATCAGCGCCCAGGCCTGCTGCTCGTCAATGCCTTTGAAATGCACATCGCGCTTTGTGGCGCCAAAGTGTTCCAGGTCCAGCGGGAAGCAATAATCGGGTGTTTCACCTTCGCCGGCAAGGCGGATGTCCGCCACATAAAGGGTTTCCCCTCCTTTGTCTATGGTCAGGGTTATTTCGTCATTAGCTTCGCGAATCGGGAGGATAAGGTATCGGCCTTCCGGCTCCCCGCTGCAAGAAAGCAGCAGGGCGGCCAAAGCCAGCGCAGGGAGTGATTTCAGTATTTTCATTTTCCTAGCAGATAAAGGACGGGTACATCCAGGCGTGAAGCCCAGGAGTCTTCAACGTGGGCAAGGCCCGGGTACACTTTGCTTACATAGTGGGCGTCGTCCCAGCCGGCATCCTTGAACATCTTGTCCAGACGGTCCTGGTATTTGGGATACTGGGCGTCCAGGGTCTGGTCGCCGCGGTCCATATACAGCTTGCAGCTGTTGGGCTTGAGGTTGGCCTTGAGATAATCTACATAGCACTGGTTGGCGGGGTCTATGAAATCCTGCTCCGAATCGTAGTTTGTGATGTACAGGACGGAGTGGGTGGAAAGGCATCCGGCGCCGCCGAACACATCCGGATACTTTGTCACCGCATAAGAAGAGATGAGACCTCCCATGCTGGAGCCCATATGGAAGGTATGGTTCCTGTCCTTGCGGGTGGAATAGTGCCCGTCAATGAAGGGCTTGAGTTCTTCTACCAGGAATTTCAGGTAGTTGTTGCCCAGGAGGTCTTCTTCGCCCAGGCGCTTGCTTCGGGAGTATTCTTTCAGCTCTGGCGGGTAGAGATCGAACACATCCTGCGGGAAGTATTCCTGGCTTCTGGTTCGGAAAGAGTTGGCCACGCCCACCACTATGCAGTTCTGTATTCTGCCCTCTTCTATAAGACCTCCGAACACTTCGTCCACGCGCCACTCCTGATGGTTGAACATCTTTTCGGCGTCGAAGAGATTCTGGCCGTCGCTCATATAGACCACGGCGTATTTCTTACTCTTGGAGTAGTTTTCGGGCACCCATACATACACGTTCCTTGGAGTCACGAGTCCCGATTCGGATTCGAAAGCGGGATAGAAATCCAGTTTGCCCACGGAAACCTTGGGCTTGTCGGGATTGCCGTCGCCCACAGTGCCGGCGGTCTTATCTACGCCGCACGAGGCGGCCAAGACCAGCGTCGCGGCGGCCGCGACCAATAGAAGACTCTTTTTCATCTTCTGCCTCCTTGATGGTTATGGATAAGTTCCTGCATACGCTTGTCGAATGCCTGGCGCTCTTCTATCTTGTCGTCGAAGATCATACAAGGCTCGTCCGCCTCGGCAAAGGAATGCCATACGGGAAGGCCTTCGCCGTTGGGATTGCCCGTGTAGGCGAAGTTCACCCAGTAGTCGCTCATCACGTCTCTCATATGAGCCACTTCGGGGGTGATTTCGGGCACTTTGCGCTTCTCGGCTTCAATTGCATTGAAAAAGAAAGGCAGCTCGTCGCCGTGGGCGGAATAATTGTCGGTGGGCTTTTGCCAGGCGAACAGGTAGTTCCAGACAGGAGCCCCTCCCTGGGCGTTGATGCCGCGGCAGGATACTACGCTGCTGTGGCGGAATATGCGGTCTTGCGACAGCATATCCTGCAGCGAGCCGTCCGGCCAGGCCTGGAAATAGGCCTCGATGAAGGCGTCTGTATCGTCGCCGAAAGTGGGGGCAAGGATGGCCTTGGCCTCATCCAGGGTGACTTCCCTGTTGTAGAAGTTCGCGCCCATCTCGTTAAGGGTGGAACCTATTATGATGGGGATGTTCTTTGAGAAGTCGGCGAAACCGGGGGTGAAGGGCTGGGAGACTATCACTTCGCCGTCCATAGTGGGCGCGAAGCCGCCGGAAATACCCTGGAGGCCTGCCGTGGCCCTGCGCCCGGCATCGTTGAGCACGTCGTAGGGTACGGTTTGGATCTTGTCGATGTCTGCGGCGGTGAGGCCAAGCTCCTTCACTACGGCTTCTCCCAGCTTGCTGGAAGTGGCCGTGGTGTTGGTGCCTACGATAACGCCGCTATATACGATGGCTTTGTGGAAGAGTCCCCTGGCCGAAGGCATACACATAATGGATCCCACCTTGCCACCGCCTCCGGAGTGACCCATAATGGTTACGTTATTTGGATCGCCGCCAAAGCGCTTGATATTGTCACGTATCCACTCAAGGGCGGCCACGATATCAAGCTCTCCCACGTTGCCGGAATACTTGTACTTTTCTCCGAACGAAGAAAGGTCCAGATATCCCAGGATGTTCAGACGGTGATTGAGGCTCACGAACACCACGTCCTTCTGTGCCAGGCCGTAGCCCGGGTTCCAGGAGGAGTGGCCGGTGGCGTATCCGCCGCCGTGGATCCAGAGCATAACCGGCTTTTTGGATTTAGTGTCCTTTGTCCAGACGTTGAGCGTACAGGTGTTCTCTTCGGACATTACCGCTCCGGGAAAGCCTCCGGCCTGCATAGCGTACGGGCCGTATTTGTCACAGACCATTACGGTATCCCAGGGATCTGTTTCCATAGGAGGCATGAAGCGCTCTATCTTAGCATAAGGGATGCCCTTGAATGCGATAGTGCCTTCTTCAATCACGCCCTGCACCTTGCCCTTTGTGGTCTTGACCACCATAGGGTCTGAGTTGCAGGCGCACGCAGCCAGCGAGAAGACGATTGCAAATAAATAATAGATTCTTTTCATAGTATGGTGTTTCCAAAAGACTAAATTCCTCCCTGTCCTAACAAATTTACGGATTTATACTGATTAATAGTTAATTTGACTGGAAGTTTATTTATTACTATTTTTGAATAATAAATACATAAAGTAATCCCCCAAATACCGATATGAAAAAGGCACTCTTAATCCTTTCCTCCGCAGCGCTCCTCGCCGCCTGCCAGAGCGGGAACCCACAGTTGGGAAAATCTTCCCTGGACAAGGTCCTGAAGGCGATGACCCTCGAGGAAAAAGTCCATTTCCTGATAGGCACCTCTGAAACCATAGTTCCCGGCGCGGCCGGAACAACCTATTCCATAGAGCGGCTCGGCATCCCGTCCATAGTGCTGGCGGACGGTCCTGCCGGCCTTCGCATAGAGCCTGTCCGTGAGGGCGATGCAAATACATACTACTGCACCCACTTCCCTATCGCAACCTTGCTTGCATCCACCTGGAACCAGGAACTTGTTGAACAGGTTGGCTTTGCGATGGGCCAGGAAGTGCACGAATACGGCGCCGATGTGTATCTGGCCCCGGCGCTGAACATCCATCGCCATCCGCTCAACGGCCGCAATTTCGAGTATTACTCGGAAGATCCCGTTGTTGCCGGAAAGACAGCCGCCGCATACGTGCGTGGCGTCCAGAAGAACGATGTCGGAACCGCCATCAAGCATTTCGCATATAACAACCAGGAGACCAACCGCACCGGCAACGATGCGGTGATCAGCCGCCGCGCACAGCGCGAGATTTACCTGAAAGGGTTTGAGATCACTGTAAAGGAAGCAGAACCCTGGACGGTGATGACCTCCTACAACAAGATAAACGGCACCTATACATCCCAGAGCTATGACCTGGTAACCACCGTCCTGCGCGATGAATGGAGCTTCAAGGGCGCCGTGATGACCGACTGGTTCAGCGGTGACGACGGCGCAGCACAGATTGCCGCCGGAAACGATATGCTCCAGCCTGGTACCGACCTCCAGTATGAGCAGATAATGGCTGCCCTGAAGGACGGCTCTCTCTCAGAGGCCCAGTTGGACGTATGTGTCCGCCGATGTCTCGAGCTCGTGCTCCGCAGCCCCAAGGCCAAGGGATACGCCTTTGGCAACAATCCGGACCTGGTGGCCCACGCGGCCGTAACTCGCCAGAGTGCCCTGGAAGGAATGGTGCTGCTTGAGAACAAGGGAGTCCTCCCTCTCAAGGGAGCAGGCAAGGTGGCCCTGTTCGGATGCACTTCCTACGATTTCATTCCCGGTGGCACCGGATCCGGTAACGTGAACCGGGCCTACACCGTGTCCCTGCTGGACGGCTTGAAGAATGCAGGCTTCACCGTGGACGAGAGCAAGAAAGATGTTTACCTGAAACATATAGCCGATGAGCTGGCCGCTTACAAGGCTTCGCTGCCAAAGGACGGCTCCGCTGATTTCTATCCCGTTCCCCGCCCCTCCGAACTGGACCTCTCCGCAAGCGAGCTTGCCGCTTCCGCAAGGAATAACGACCTGGCAATCATCACTTTCGGACGCAACTCCGGTGAATTCTTCGACCGCACCAGGGCGGATTTCTCCTTGTCCGATAAAGAGCGCAAGATTCTCAATGACGTGACCGCCGCTTTCCACCGCGCCGGAAAGAAGGTGATAGTTGTGCTGAACGTTGGAGGCGTAATAGAGACGGCCTCCTGGAAGAACATTCCCGATGCCGTGCTGCTGGCTTGGCAGGCCGGCCAGGAAGGAGGCAACTCCGTGACGGACATCCTCACAGGCAAGCAGAGCCCTTCCGGCCGTCTGCCAATGACTTTCCCTGTGGACCTGATGGATGCCGGCTCTTCCGCAAACTTCCCCATTGACTCTGACACTGGCGTATATTTCACCAATCGCCGCGTGGACATAGGGCAGAAAGACGTGGACAGGACCGTCTATGCCGAAGACATCTATGTGGGTTACCGCTGGTTTGACAAGAAAGGACTGGATGTCTCCTACCCCTTTGGATTCGGACTCAGTTACACCACATTCGAGTATTCAGATCCTGCCGTCAAGGCATCCGGAGACGGCTTGGAAGCCAGCGTGAAGGTGACTAACACAGGTAATGTGGCAGGAAAGGAGGTCGTGCAGCTGTACGTGAGCGCCCCTGCGGGCGGCTTGGACAAGCCTGTGCGCGAGCTCAAGGCTTATGCCAAGACGCGTGAGCTGCAGCCTGGCCAGAGCGAGGTGGTGACAATGAAAGTGGACGCCTACAGCCTTGCATCCTTCAACGAAGGCAGCTCGGCCTGGGAGGCCGCTGCCGGAGAGTACGCAATAGCCTTCGGCGCCAGCTCACGCGACCTGCGCCAGACAGTTCCTTTCACCCTTGCCCAGGGAAAGAGCTGGCCCGCCCACGATGTCCTGGCCCCCAAACAGCCTGTTCAGAAACTGTAATATCACTGAGATGAAAGCCAAAACGAATACCTATCTGGAGTCCAAGCCCCGTTACGAGATACTTGACGGTCTCAGGGGCGTTGCGGCCCTGGGCGTGGTGATGTTTCACATAATGGAGTGTTATCCTGCGGCTATTTCCAGGTGGGTGATGCCGCACGGATTTATGTCGGTAGATTTCTTCTTTGCCCTGAGCGGACTGGTTATTGGCTATGCCTATGACGACCGTTGGGACAAGATGACCATCTGGGGATTCTTCAAACGCCGCCTCACCAGGTTGCATCCTATGGTAGTGATGGGCGTGCTGATAGGTATTTGTTTCTTCTACTATTCTGGTGGCCCTACCTTCGATCTGATAGATTCCGCGCCCTGGTATATGGTGCTGCTCCAGGCATTGCTGCTGATACTGCTTATACCGCTGCCCAGCTCGATGGACATCAGGGGCTGGGGCGAACTTACCAGTATCAACGGCCCCATCTGGACGCTGATGTACGAATATGTGGCCAACATCCTGTACGCCCTCTTCCTGCGTAAGACGGGCAAGGTTTGGCTGGGTGTGATTGTCGCTTTCTGTGCCCTGCTTACTGCCGATCTGTGCCTGCAGCTCAACTTGTGGGGTAATCTGACCGATGCAAATTTCCAGTACACCATAAACGGCGGTTTCATATGCAACCCCGAGCATATCTACCGCGCCATGGTACGCCTGATGTTCCCGTTTACAATGGGACTGCTGCTTTCACGCATCGGGCGTTTTATCTCAATCAAGGGAGGCTTTGGAGTGGCTTCGCTGCTTATTATCGTAATGGTTTCCACTCCTATGCTTACCGGCCTGAGCCCTCTTGCCGAAGGCATCTTCGAACTCTGCTGCATCCTGCTGCTCTTCCCTGTCATCCTTTCGATAGGAGCTGGCAGCAAGCTGCAGGGCAGGCGTGCGACAAAGATATGTACTTTTGTAGGCCAGCTTTCGTTCCCGCTCTACATCACCCACTATCCCATCCTGTATATGCACTTCAGCTGGGCGGAAAACCATATGGACGCCCCGGTGGGCACTCACGTTTTCGTGGGTGTCGTCACCGTACTTATGTGCATTGGGGTAGCCTGGGCGTGCCTGAAGCTCTATGACGAACCTGTACGCAACTGGCTCAAGGAGCATTGGCTCAAAGGTTCTGCCAGACGCTCTTGAAAAAGCTGACTACGGAGGCTGTCACTTCTTTACGTTTATTGGTTATGGTATGGTTCTCCCCTTCCACGACCACTAATTCAGAAGAGTCTCCGTAAGTCTCCTTGAACTTTTCGCTGCACCACATTGGAACTATGCTGTCCCGAGTCCCGTGGAGGATCCTCACGGGACCGTTGAAAGCGGCCGCAGTACCATAGATGTCAAGTTGCTGGGTAGTGAGAAGGTATTCCCTTCCCAGCTTCATAAAGCCCCAGCAACGTATGAACTCGGGCGGATCCTTGGGATCGAAACGGGCGCTGAAGAACTTTCCGCCCTGGCAGGCTTCCTTGATCACCGACCCGGGGGCGATCAGCACAAGACCGTCCGGAGCCTTTCCTTCCGCAGCCAGGCGTCCTGCTGTCATAGAGGAGACTACTCCTCCTTGGGAATGGCCAAGAAGTCCTATCCCTTGTACGTAGGGCAATGACTTGACATATTCCCATACGGCCCTGGCATCGGCAAGTTCCTTTTCAATGGTCATATCCTGCATCCTTCCCTCGCTCTTTCCGTGACCGTCAAAGTCAAAGCGGATGGATGCGATTCCCTCTTTTGCCAGACCTTTTGCAAGGGCGGGCATTGGGTTGTAATCCTTGCTTGAGAATATACCGTGCATAAGGATGACCATAGGGCAATGGTCTGTGGTGGCGTCAAACCCCTCAGGGAGGCTTATCTTGAAGGCTATTCCGCCTTCCGGTCCCTTTACCTCATACTCCCTGGCCATAAGTGAGAAAATGCTCAGAAGAGCTGTGATTGCACAAAGAATTGTTCGTCTCATACAAAGCAAATATGCTCATAAAATGTAAATATCTTTCCTTTTCTGTATAAATAGTTGTATTTTCACCATAATTGAAGATCCAGCCAATTATATGAAAGCATTCAACATACGTCCTGCAAGGCCCGGCGAGGCCGGCCTGGTACTGGACTTTATCAGGAAACTTGCTGTATATGAGAAATGTGCACAAGACGTAGTTGCGGACGAAGCCACAATCCGCCATTCCCTCTTTGAAGAGCATTCCGCCGAAGTGGTATTTGGAGAGGAAGAAGGAACGGTAGTTGGTTTCGCGCTTTTCTTCCACAATTTCTCCACATTTGTGGGCAAGAAGGGGATGTACCTGGAAGACTTGTTCATACTCCCGGAAAAACGCGGACTTGGCTACGGAAAGGCCCTTCTGAAATATGTGGCGGAACTTGCCGTTCAAAGGGATTGCGGCCGTATGGAATGGATTTGCCTGGACTGGAACGAATCCGCCCTCAATATCTATCGTTCCATAGGGGCCAGGCCTCTTTCTGACTGGACGGTACAGCGCCTTGACGAGCCTGCCCTGAAACGTTTCGTCTTGTCAACGGATAACCTCCAATAAAGTCTTTAATTATGATTCAATACATTGCTGATGCTTTCACGGACAAACTGTTCACAGGAAACCCTGCGGCTGTGCTCCCCTGCCGTGAGATGCCTTCCCCGGAACTGATGCAGGCAATTGCCATCGAGAACAATTACTCTGAAACTGCCTTTGTGGTCAGACGCGGGAAGGGAGAGTACGACCTCAAATGGTTCACGCCCGGCGGAGAGGTTGAGCTTTGCGGACACGCCACTCTGGCTACATCGTTCATCCTGCACTCTTTCATCGACCCCGATGTTGCGGAGATGCACTTCCATACCCTGAGCGGGCAACTGATCGTCAAACCCGGGCCCGACGGTTACACTATGGATTTCCCCAAAGGGGCATATAAGGAAATACCTGTCACCCGGGATATACTTGATGCCACCAACGGGCTGGCCAAAGAGGCTTATTATGATGGCGGAGACTTGATAGCTGTGGTAGAGTCCCAGGAAGACCTGGCATCAATGATCCCGGATTTTGACGCTATGAGTAAACTGGAAGGACGGGGACTTGTGATAACAGCAGAATCAAGGGAGTACGATTTTGTCTCCAGATGTTTCTATCCCAAACTGAATGTCCCTGAGGACCCTGTCACGGGCAGCGCCCACACTTATCTCACCCCGCTTTGGTCAGGGAAACTTGGAAAGACCAGGATGGTGGCCAGGCAACTCTCAGCCCGCGGCGGAGTACTGCGTGTCAGCATTCAAGGCCAGCGGGTGTTCATCACCGGCAATGCCGTTTTATTTATGAAGGGAGAAATCCCATTCGATCTATGACACTATGGAAATAAACGTTTATTCTCAGTACTTCAAAGCACAGGCTACTTTCTCCGGCGTGGAGCGCCGGGGTGCCCACGTCCTTCTTGTCTCTGATTCAGAGGCGGGAATGATTTCATACAAAGTGGCTGTCTCCTTCTTCCCTCACCGCGATCCGGAGGATTTTGCCATATCCTACGACGCATATTTTGAGAAGGAGATATTCAGCGCACCGGGCCGCAGATCCAAGAAACGCGAAACCGCATTCCTGGATTCACTCAGAAACGAAATTGATGCCATTGCATCCGAACACGGTGCAAGTGTGGACTGGGAGCATCCGCTGAACGATGCCCGTATGGGTTGATTAACCTACGATCTTGTAAGGAACGCCCCTTCTTTCAAGAGATGTCTTGATCTTGAAGTATGTATTGTGGGGCTCCTTGAGGGCAAATCTTTTTCCCAGAACCCTGAGGAGGGTGTCATTGTTCTTGACGCGGAGGCTGTCCTTGAGCTTGAGGGTGTCCTTGGCGGAAACCACCATGCTTTCCCCCTTGGCAGGATCCTCGTCCCAGCCGAAACGGGTGATTACAAACCCTTCATTCTCGACCTTTGCAACAATCTTGTAACCGTCACGGTTGAAATATGTCGCTTCCGGGACTTCGCCTTTCCAGATAATCTCAATTTCCGGAGACCTCTGCTTTGTCTTAACTGATTTTGCCATATCGTTGAAGTTTGTTTCTGTTATTAATGTCTTGCTTATATAGGCAAATATACAAAGAAATTACAGTAAAATTTCCATTGTGGTCTTTTGCACTTT
The DNA here is from genome assembly GCA_017960545.1 of Bacteroidales bacterium. GTDB lineage: Bacteria > Bacteroidota > Bacteroidia > Bacteroidales > UBA932 > Cryptobacteroides. The sequence continues at coordinate 16,078 of JAGCYZ010000065.1, read as the reverse complement.
CATTCCCTCCCCTTTATAGAAAGACAGCGCAGGGAGGTTTCCTTCCCAGACGTTAAGGGTGATGTTGTAGCAGCCTATGGAGCGGGCGTAATCAAGCACGTACTCGTACAAGGATTTTCCTATGTGCCTGCCGCGAGCCTTTTCGTGCACACAGATATCGTCTATGTACAATGTCTTGACGTCTTGCAGAAGCTTGTCGTCCCTGACCTCCGTGACCAGACAGAACGCGTGCCCTAGCACTTCCCCGTCGTCATAGACGAATACCGGCTTGTGGTCATCGGCAAGCAGGGCTTCAAGTTCCTTCTTGTCATATTTGGTTGTGAGAGGCTTGAAGAGGTCCGGACGGATCCGGTGATGCACCATATCTACCTGATGCAACAGTTCAATGAGGCTCCCGATGTCGTTTTTATCCGCCCTTCTGATCATAATTATCCGATGTTGATTTCAGACCCTGTTCCTGGAGTCGATGCAAATGGTTACGGGACCGTCGTTGACAAGTTCAACCTTCATATCCGCGCCGAACACTCCGGTTCCCACAGGACGGCCTGTCGCAGCTGACAGCGCCTGGCAGAATGATTCGTACAGCGGGATTGCCAGCTCGTGACCGGCGGCGCCTATGTAGGAGGGACGGTTGCCTTTCTTGGTGGAAGCCATAAGCGTAAACTGGCTCACTACCAGCGCCTCTCCCCCAATTTCAACTACACTCCGGTTCATTACGCCGGCTTCATCGTCAAAGATCCTGAGTCCGGCAACCTTCCGCACCAGCCAGTCAATATCTTCCGGCCCGTCCTCCGGACCTATACCAAGCAACACAAGCAGCCCCTGCCCTATGGCAGAGTGCACGTTTCCGGCAATTGTCACGGATGCCGATGTCACCCTCTGGATTACAACGCGCATAACTGGAGTCTTTTTGCAAAAATAAGCAAAATAGTAAAGATTCTTTCCCTATATTTGGATTTGTATGAGTACGGAACCCATTCTTCATAGGAAAGCCTTTTCTGAACTTACCACGGATGAGCTCTACGAACTCCTCCGAATCAGGAGCGATGTCTTTGTGGTGGAACAGAACTGTGTGTATCAGGACCTTGATTATGACGACCAGAAGTCTGTCCATCTGTGGCTGACCAGGGACGGGAAGGTGGTGGCGTTATGCCGCGTTTGCCCGGCAGGGACGCATATGGAAGAGGTGTCGGTGGGCCGTGTCATCTCCGTAGAGAGGGGTAAAGGATATGGCAGGCGGATGATGCTGGAAGGAATGATGGCGGCCAGGGAATGCTTCGGCGCAAAGCGCATTGACATAGAAGCGCAGGAGTACGCCCGCGGCTTCTACGAGCAGGTGGGATTCAGGCAGTCCTCGGAGCCTTTCATCCTGGATGGCATTCCTCATATCCGTATGACCTGGAAGTCTGACGATTAATTAAGAATTCTCTTTATTTTTGTAAATAGAGTTCCAAGTACATAACAACCAAATACTTTTATACCTTGTTTGAAGTAACACTTATATCAGATAAAACGGAAGGAGGCATCAGAAAGGCATCCTTCCTTACTTGCGGGGCTGTATGCTCCTCTCAGATTGACATTGAACTGGAAGGCGACACAATCCTGGGCGTCCGCTACACGGGCGGATGCCACGGCAACCTCCAGGGCATTGGAGCGTTGGTGGCCGGGATGAAAAAGGACGATGTCATTGAACGCATAGAGGGCATAAATTGCAAAGGACGCGGAACAAGCTGTCCTGACCAGCTTTCCCGCGCCCTTAAAATGCTGTAGCCTCTTTTTACAGGAGAGCCTGGAGTTCTGATTCCAGTTCTGCCGGAGTCACCACCGGCTCGAAACGTGCTACCACCCTTCCCTTCCTGTCAAGAAGGAACTTGGTGAAATTCCATTTGATATCCGGGTTGGAAGCGTAGTCCGGATTGCCCCCGGACAGCATTGCGTCCATTGACTTGCCGGTATCGCTGTCCCCGAAACCGGCAAACGGTTTCTCAGAGTACAGCCATTTGAATATCTCGTTGGCGTTGTCTCCGTTTACGTCGGATTTTGCCATCAGAGGGAAGGTTACGCCGTAGTTCAAACGGCAGAACTCTTCTATCTCGGAATCCGTACCGGGCTCCTGATGGCCGAACTGGTCACAGGGGAAGCCAATTACCACGAGCCCCTTGTCCCTGTATTTCTTGTAAAGATCTTCAAGGCCGTCGTACTGGGGCGTGAATCCGCATTTTGAAGCGGTGTTCACTACCAGGAGAACTTTGCCTTTGTAACTGGCAAAATCCACTTCCTCTCCGGCGTTGGATTGTGCCTTGAACTGGTAGATTGAAGGAGTCTTGCTGCAGGAAAGCAGGCACAGGGCGGCCAATGCAATCCCTAGGAATCTGCGAATAATCATAGTATCTGCTGTTTTATTGTTTGTCTTTGAGTTGGAGGATGATGTCATCAAGCATCCTGAATAATCCGGGGACGGTTTCCGGCGTGACGCTTTGGCAAAGTACGGAACTGCCTATGGCTTCCGGCACGTCTTTCAGTTTTGACTTCAGGCCTTTGCCCTTGCCCGTCAGGCTCACGATCATCTGACGTGCGTCCTCCTTTCCTTGTGTACGCGTAAGCACTCCCTCCGCCTCCATACGCTTGAGCAGCGGAGTGACGGTGTTCGTCTCCAGCATAAGGCGCTTGGCGATGTCGTTCACCGGCTGCGAGTCTTTCTCCCACAGGACCATAAGCACCAGATACTGAGGATACGTCAAGCCGTACTCCGCAAGCAAGGGATGGTATGCCTGGGTTATAAGGCGCGATGCCGTATATAGCCTGAAACAGAGCTGGTTGTCCAGATTGAAACGTCCGTCCATTACAGCATTTCCTCTATATCCTTCTCGAATGATTCAGGCTCCGCAACAGGAGTGAAACGCTTTACAACGGTTCCGTCGCGGTTTACGAGGAACTTGGTGAAGTTCCACAGAATGTCGCTCTCCTTCTCCACTGACTTGCTGAGGCCCTTGAGCAGTTTCTGGGTGGCCTTTGCCTTGAGACCTTTGTACTCCTCGGAAGGAGCGGCGGCCTTGAGGAACGTGAAAACGGGATCCTCTGCTGGTCCGTTGACATCTATCTTCTTCATAAGAGGGAATGTGACACCGTGGTTGATACGGCAGAACTCCGCTATCTGCTGGTCGTCACCGGGCTCCTGGTGTGCGAACTGGTCGCAAGGGAAACCAAGGATTACAAGACCCTGGTCCTTATACTTCTGATAAAGGGCTTCCAGACCGTCGTATTGGGGCGTAAAACCGCATTTTGAGGCTGTATTCACTATCAATAATACTTTTCCCTGGAACTGGGCGAAATCCACTTCTGCGCCCTTATTTGAGATTGCTTTTAAAGTGTAAATATTAGACATGGCATAAAAATCTATATCGTTTGCGATGCAAATATAGCGGAATATTTTTATATCGCAAACGATATTTCAAGAAATTGATGGAAAAAATCAGATTTTTGGTGTCACCACGTTCATCCGGTCAACCTCTATCCTGTCCCAGACGTGTTCCTGGACATAAGGCTCCTCTGCGAGGTATGCGTCCAGTTCCTCCCGGCTGGGGAAATCAAGGATAAGCGCTGATCCTTTCATTTTTCCTTCTTCGTCCAGCAGGCCGCCGGCGCATATTACGTGTGCGCCCAGTTTTGCCATACCTTCAAGGTGGCGGGGACGTACGGCCAACCTTCTTTCAAGCATCCCCTCTCCGTCGTATGCTTTTACTATAAACTGCATTGTTAAATGAATTAATTGTTGGATTTGATATATGAATTGAATCGAACTGTCTCTTTACGCAGGGGCTCTTCCGGAAGGATCACCCCATCCTTGAATACCGTAACGCCGCATTCCGCTTCACTTGGATGCCAGTTGCCAACGATTTCCCCGTCAAGGGCGACTACATTATAGAAGATTCCGGAATTGTTGTGGGCCTTGGGCGCGTGTCCCGGGTGAAGGACCACGTGCCGGCTCTTGTAGCCGATAAGGTATTCGTCAAACGCAGGGAGCAGCAGTACGCTTCCGCTGCGGAATCCCCGTGTCCTTGCATCCCTGTGGAGGTAATAATCCTGTTTGCGGAACCTGACCGGAACCAGTTCATCGCCCAGAAGGGCAATCCCTTTGCGGCACTCCCCCACATTGATCCCGGACCACCATACAAAGTCTTCCAGCGATGCCGGAGCGTGGCTCCTGAAGTACTTCCTTGCAAGGAGGGCGAGCGCCTGGTCGCGATCCATCCGGGGGCCTTCTCCAATCTTATCGGAGACCAGCGCGAGTGTCCTTTTGGTAGGATGAAGGTCCCCTGAACACATTAAACCATCGTATTCCGCCAGGCGTAGATGGTAGGACAGGCGGTGTTCCTCCATTTTGATCCCTTTTTGGATGAGTATCTGGTTCAGATCTTCCTTCAGGAAACTGCCCTTGCCTTCCATTTCCCCGGCCAACAGGTCCTGTATGTGCCGCCTTTCATAGTCCGGGATGTCAATGCCATTGGAGTGCATCCAGCCACGGAGCCCTCGCAGGGCGTTGGAGCGGCACAGTTCAAGCATCCAGTGGTAATCCTGCGCCGATACCAGCTGCCAGGTTGTCCTGAGCATATGCGTCCTTATTATCCGCCCTTGGTCAAAAGCCTTCCTGAATGCTTTGAGGGATGGCCTGCAAGTGCGCATCTCAACGGCCCAGCGCATACCCTTGTAGTCCTGGGCCTGCATTGCCCCGAACCACGAAACCACCTCCTCCGGTTCTTTGAACCGAGGTGCCGCGAGCTGTTGGCTCAGAAGTCTGGCTGATACGGGATTCTTGATTTTATTACTGTTTATTGGCTTAACAAATATAACCATTTAACGCAAAGGTTTCTTAAATTTGCGTCGTGAAAAATTTCTCCATCATACGTTCCGCTTCAGGAAAATCCTTTTCCGATGCACTGACTTCATTGTTCTCCGGTATGGAGCAATTCTTTGGCAATGAGAAGGCTGAAGGCCGTTTTCCAACATTCATCCGCTTTTTCCTGAGCGACGCCCAGAACCAGCATCCTGCCCTTAAGGCCAGACTGGACCGGTGGATGCAGGCGCAGGCCTGTGCTCCGGCCGTAAGCGTAGTGGAGCAGCCTCCGCTGGACGGCAGCCGCATAGCCGCACTGGTGCGCACATCGTCGGAGAAGGAGAATTACCTTTTCCACAGCCTCCGGCTGACCGAAGAAGATGCTGCAGGGAAAGATTCCTATGCCCAGTCGCGGCTGCTGTTCGACAGGTACCTGGACATAATAAGGCCCCTTGGACTTGAACTCAGGACACACTGCGTGCGTACCTGGATCTACGTACGGGACATCGACTCCAACTATTCCGGCCTGGTCAAGGCGCGCAACGATGTCTTTGGCCTTGAAGGCCTTACGCACGATACGCATTATATAGCCTCCACTGGCATAGGAGGCGCCACCGAAGGTCGCAATCCGGTTGTCGCAATAGATTTCCTCACCCGCCCGGACATTGCAGAGACAGACAAGACCTACCTCAAAGCGCTCACCCACCTCAGCCCCACGCACGATTACGGCGTTGCCTTCGAGCGTGGCGTAAGGCTTTCGGACGGCCAGGTGTTCATAAGCGGCACGGCAAGCATCGACAACCGTGGCCAAGTCCTTAACCAGGGCGATGTGCTTGCCCAGGCGGACCGTCTGCTGGAAAACATATCCCAGTTGCTCCAGGAAGGAGGTTCCTGCCTGGAAAAGGTTCCGTACTTTGTGGTCTATCTCAGGGATATCTCTGATTATCAGATTGTTGACGCATATATGCAGGAGCGCTTCCCTTCTGTCCCCCGCATCATCCTGGAAGCCCGCGTATGCCGTCCGTCGTGGCTCATAGAAATGGAGTGCGAGGTTGCGTGACCGGGTCCCGGTGTTGAAATCTTGGGGATAACTATTTTGCCGTAAGGCAATTATAGTATCTTCCGGTAAGTAACTTTGTATCCCGGTTAATTCTAATCGGGATTCCAATGAAGACAGTTTTAGACGGTACAAGCCTGCAGCCCATAGACCTTACGGGTGCCACCAGCCTGTACAAACTCCATATTCCTCACTTAGACAACAATTACTACCTGCTCAGCGGAGAAGGCAGCCGGGCCCTTGAAGCCTTCCCGGAAGTGGTGGGTTTCCCCTGCTACACGGCCCTTCTGGACCAGATGGTGGATACTTTCAAATACCTCCGCACCCAAGGTCTTGGCGAGCAGATAGACCTTTTCACCATACTCAGGGGCGGCCTGAACTATCCCCTTGAGGAGGCGGCCACACGCTGTGGTATGCGCGTGCACGAGATCAACTTCGTCTCCTGCGAACGCGTAATAGAGAACCACGTGATAAAAGGCCTTGAGATAAAGTACGACAAGATACGCCCCTCCCGTGGCTGCGTGCTGGCAATTGGCGATATCCTGGCAACGGGAGACACCTTCCGCTATTGCTTCAATCATATGCTCAACCGCTTCCGGGAAGAACAGGGCAGCATCCGCCGCATAATCTTCTTCACCATTGGAGGAACCCGCGCCTTCGACCTTATTGAATCGATGTCGCAAGAGCTTAAATCCCTCTTCCCCGGATTCCAGGGCATAGACTGCTTCTTCTTTGAAGGTGCCTTTACAGTGTACGAAGACAAGGGAGCCACCGGAATCAACGTGCCTAACATTGACTTTGGATGGAAAGGCGGCATTGTCACGCCCCAGTTCCGCCGTTACATAGTAGAGAATCCGGACGCCCTCTTGGAGAAGTGCATAATTTACGATGGCGGAGCACGGCGCTATGAGATTCCCATCCATTTTGACGAAGTGCTGGAGTATTGGGAAGGGATACGTGAACGCGCCGGCATCATAGATGTCCGGGCCCTGGTAGAGGAAAAACTGGGATATGCGGGACCTGTGGATTATGAAAAGTGGCTGGATATCACCCACCTGCGAGGCCTCCAGGGGCTTGAAAAGCTCTGGGCCGACGAGCAGGCGCTGCTTGAACGCCCCGTGGACCTCAAGGAACTGGCGGAGCGCCGCATTGCATCGATCAACAATTTGAAAAAAGCATATGAAAAAGACTGACGTTGACTACACCGACCGTGCGGTGGACCGTGCCGGCCGCAAATCCAACCTGAGTATGTTTATGGTGATGCTTGGCTTCACCTTCTTCTCCGCAAGTATGTGGGTGGGACAGCAGCTCGCCGCCGGCCTCGACTGGTGGGGCTTCGTATGGGCCCTCATCCTGGGAGGTCTCATCCTTGCCGCCTACACAGGCTCGCTGGGCTTCATTGGAGCAGAAAGCGGCCTCTCTCTTGATATGCTTGCGCGCCGCAGTTTCGGCGCCAAGGGCAGCTATCTGCCAAGTGCGATGATCAGCTTTACGCAGATAGGCTGGTTTGGAGTGGGCCTTGCAATGTTCGCCATACCTGTGGCAAAGGAACTGATGGGCCTTGACGTTACCCCGGACCATATGCCCTGGCAGGGCTACCTGCTGGTAGCCATCGCAGGCGTGCTGATGACGGCAAGCGCATACTTCGGCATCAAGAGCCTTACCATTATCAGTTACATTGCAGTCCCTGCAGTGGCAATTCTTGGAACCATCGCAATGGTCCTGGCAGTGCGCCGCGGAGATATGGGCCTGATAGAGCAGTTCGCCCAGGGAACCAAGGACCTTGGAGTAATCGCAGGCGCAGGCCTGGTTGTGGGCAGTTTCGTTTCGGGAGGAACGGCCACGCCAAACTTCACGCGTTTTGCCAAGAATGCGCGCGTGGGCCTCTGGACAACGGTCATCGCCTTCTTCATAGGCAACTCCCTTATGTTCCTCTTTGGAGCCGTTTCCAGCATTTATGCCGGAGGCAACGACATCTTTGAGGTGATGCTCAACCTCAATCTCTTCTATCTTGCAGTGCTGGTGCTCGGCCTCAATATCTGGACTACAAACGACAACGCTCTGTACACCGGAGGACTTGGCCTGTCAAACATATTCGGACTTTCAAAGAAGACAATGGTCATCATTTCCGGAATCATTGGAACAGTGGCTGCGGTATGGCTGTACTGGAACTTCTGCGACTGGCTCAACGTTCTCAACTGTACGCTGCCGCCGGTGGGCATCATCCTCATCCTCCACTATTTCCTGAACCGCAAGGCATACGCCCAGGACACCCTTCCGGAGAAGAAGGTGGACTGGTTTGCAATTGCCGGAGTTGTCCTTGGAGCTGTGGTGGCCAATCTGGTCAAGTGGGGCTTCCCCGCCATCAACGGAATGGCAGTGGCAGCCGTATGCTTCCTTATAGGACAGAAGATCAGGAAGGCCGCATAGAACGGCTATTCACTGTAGTTGTGGTCTATTGTTATCAAGACCTTTTCACCCGGGAGCAGTTCTTCAAGTTCCCGGGTTAAATTTTGATTCAGCGCGGATTCGTCCTTGACTGACAGGTCCGGTACTACATCCACGGTAACGAGGTGCTCTTTCTCCGAGTAGTAGAAGCCGTGGATCTGAACCAGTTCCTTATGCGCAGTCAAGGCCCTTAGAACCTTGGTCTGATAGTCGCTGCGCCGGTTCTGGCCGGTGGCCACGGCGTAAACCCCTTCCGTCATTATTATCCCGTGTTCCTGGTACATCCGGGCCGTTATCTTGCGGGTGAGGCCGTGGATGTCCTGGGCGGTGAGCCCGTCATCCACGCTTATGTGCAGCGACCCTATCATAACGTCAGGGCCGTAATTGTGAAGGATAATGTCATAGACGCCGTGAACCTGGTCGTATGACATCACCTCTTCCTTTATCTGTGCCACCAGTTCAGGAGATACCCTTGAACCGAGTAGTTCCCCTACAGGCGAGGCCAGCATTTCTATTCCGGCCTTGATAATGAGGATGGAGATGAGCGTACCAAGGATTCCGTCCAGGGAAACGCCCCAGAGGAGCATCACTCCTGCGGAGATGAGCGTTGCAAGGGTGATGACGGCATCGAAGAGGGCATCGGAGCCGGAGGCGGTGAGGGCATCGCTCTTAAGCTTGTTTCCCTGCCTCTTGACATACCATCCCAGGAGGAGTTTGACTATAATAGCCACAATGATCACTATGAGGGTGGCCGTGCTGTAACTTGGCTTTTCGGGCGCAAAGATCTTCTTGACGGACTCTATGAGGGACGTGACTCCGGCGGACAGCACTATCACGGCAATTATGATGGCGCTGAAGTATTCTACCCTTCCGTAGCCGAACGGATGCTTGCGGTCAGCAGGCTTCTGGGACAGTTTGGTCCCTATGATGGTGATTACGCTGGACAGCGCGTCACTGAGGTTGTTTACTGCGTCCATCACAATGGCTATACTGCTTGAGATGGCTCCCACAATGGCCTTGAATGCGGCCAGCAGCACATTTGTGACTATTCCAACTACACTGGTCCTGATTATCTGGGTACTTCTGTCCATAGTTATCTATTGTTTAGGATTTTCTTAAAAGTGACTGGGCAGCCAGCACAAGGAACATATAGTGCGATGAGCCTCCTCCAAGCACGTATTCTGTCTGCTGCCACAGGAACGGGAATTCCAGCAGTTCCGGAAGGTCAGGACGTATGATAGCCGTTCCTGATATCACTCCGCCGGGGACGTAAGACCAGTCCGCACGGGTGGTTCCATAAGCCGTTGTGGCCGATACCGCGCCTACGCCGGAGGCGAAAGATGCGGTGTTTTCTCCCGGGTGGCGGCCCAGGATGAAGTGAAGGGCATCGTGTACCAACGAGGCGTCGAATATGTCAGGATAGGCGCTGCAAAGGAAATAGTACTGATAGCCGAAGCTTTGGATGTCCCATCCTGCGCCCCAGATAGAAGGCTCGTAAGGAACACCGTACGGGGTTGCCTCAGCCCTGGTGACATAACTGTCCCGCAGGTCGGGAAGGGCGTCGCGGAATGCTTTAGCAAAGGCCTTTTCATTGCTGTCATTGCTGCTCTCCCAGGCTTTCGCAACACGCGCGGTGTACCAGGCGCTCCTTCCCATATTTCGCAAGGCGGAAGGCTGCTGCTCAAGGATATAATCCCGATAACCGGTCTTGCCTGTGGTCAGGTAGAGCTCTACCGCAGCCTGAAGCCTGTCGCCCGATGTGTTGCTGAACAAGGCTTCGGCCATTTCAAGGCACTGCAGGGCAAGGGTGTCATTGTATCCTTTGAGTGTACGGGCCACGGCGGCCATATCGGCTGCTGTCGCCCTGTCGCGGGAAGGATTGTTCTCCGTATAGATCCAGCGGTCATCCCCGTTTCCGGCCACGCCATCCGTCATTGCCGCGGCATCGCCAAGGATTACATACTGGCGGACGCTGCCGGTGATGATGCCGCGGTATGGCCTCTCCAAGGCGCGGTATGCCGATGTTACGGACAGGGCGCCGTTCTCGATTTGCTGGAGGATGTCGTTACGGCCGTCAGGCTCGTGGATTTCGGTCACGCGCTTGTGGAAGTCTATGGCGGTGACGTCAATTTCCGGCTTGAACTGCTCGTAGGCCATTGAAAGGATGTATGACTCCCCTGCCTGTGATTCTATCCTCAGGTCCAGGTCGCCGGCGTCGTGCCAGCCGCCTATGGCTACGCCGGGGACCGGCTCGCCAGGGGCGTACTTGGAGAGTCCCGGCTTCTGGTCATAACCGTCTATTCCGTTTTCGTTAAGGGCCATCAGGGCATCGTCCAGATGGCAGGCGTCGTGCCATACACGGTATTTCTCATTCACCCTCATATGGCACATCTGGTTTGGCAGGAAGTATTCTATAACCGGCTGCCACACTCCCCTGTCATAAATGTCCTCACCTATCCTGAAAACGGAAGAGAAAGACTGGCCGTACCTAATCTGGTAAAGGCCGGGCTCGCTAATCTCGGTGAAATCTATTCGGGCGTAGTTATAGCGCAGGAACTTCCCCCAGGACTTGGGGTTGACGTTGAGCACGCGGCTTTCGCCGTCGCCGTCAATCCTGAATACCTGCGCGGTCCCTTTCGCTTCCTCCCTGCCGTCCAGTTCAAGTATGGCCACCTTGCTCTGGTCCGGGTGATAACCTATCTGTGATGTCTGGATTACGGGCTTATATGTCCAGCCCTTTACAATATTGGGGGTGATTATCCATTTTACGGCCCCTTTTGTGGCTCCTGCGGGGATTTCGGAGCGCAGGACGAACCAACCGTTGTTATGGTTCATACGGCCGTCATAGAGCTTTAAATCCGCTGTTAACGTCTGGACGGTCAGTTTGGAGTATGGATCGTCCGGACGTGACACGAAGCAGCGGCCAACCGCATAAGGCTCCGCTATGATGTCATCGGCCACTATGGGGTTGTATCCTTTCCCTTCCGCAACAAGGCGGTCGAAGTCTATGATGGAGCGTCCGTCCGGATGGAAGTCTCCCGTATGCTTGTAGTTGGGCTCCTGGAGCAGAAGCGGGGAATTTGGCTGGCGCGGATAGATTCCGCTTGTCTCATCCATGATCCAGGGCTTCCCGAATACTGAGCCGGGGAAGAACTCAAGGTTGAATCCCGCTTTTCCTATGAAAGCCTCGGGGATGGGCTGATCCAGGTCCAAGGTCACTTCTATATGGTCGCCGACGGCCTTGGTGGTGACGGTATATTCCACTATGGCATCGGGATAAATCATAGGATTGAACCCGGTAAGGTGGCGTGAGGAATCCGGGTATGCCAGGCGGGTAACTATGGTGTTTCCGTCAACCTCCCTGGAGATTTGCCTGGGGACAGGCTGCCATTGACCGGGGGTGGCCTCAAAACGGAGGTCTCCGTTTGTGGCAACCCTGTGGCCGTTCATTATGACGCACACGCCTCCCTGGTGCCCTTCGGGATAGAAATCGTTGAAGGCCATCACATCTACGCCTTCATTACGGTAATAGCCCTCCGGTCCCAATGTGAATTCCTGGGAGCAAGATGGGATAAAAACCAGCAGCACAGCCGCCAGACAGACAACAGACTTTATCATATCTTTCTCAGCACCGTTAATACGGAACTAAGATAGTCATTTATTGTCATTTGGACAATGCCAGGAACAATTGGTCCAGGGCGTCGCCGGCATTGCCGTACTGGGAAAGGAGCGACACGAACTTGGATCCTATTATCGCTCCGGCCGCATTGTCGTTTGCGGCCTGCAGGGTCTGGGCGTTGCTTATGCCAAATCCAATCATCCTTGGGTTGCGCAGGTTCATAGAATCTATCCGCTTGAAGTATTCCAGGTTGTCAGCTCCGAAACTGTTCCTGGCTCCGGTGACGGAGGCGCTGCTCACCATATAGATGAAGCCTTCAGTGTTATTGTCTATGAAACGGACGCGCTCTTCACTGGTTTCAGGAGAGATCAGCATTATGACCCTGAGGTCATATCTGTCGGCAACGGGTTTTACCACTTCCAGATAATCCTTGAACGGAAGGTCCGGTATTATCATTCCGCTCACCCCGGATTCAGAGCACGAGCGGCAGAAGTCTTCTATTCCATAATGGAGGATGGGATTGAGGTATCCCATAAGGATCAGGGGAATGGTTACCTGAGATTTGACAGAGCTCAATATCTCAAACAGTTTCTTGAGAGTCATTCCGTTATGCAGCGCACAGGTGGCCGCATCCTGTATAACAGGACCGTCTGCAAGGGGGTCGCTGAACGGGATGCCCACTTCCACGAAATCTATCCCGCGCTCCTGCATTGTGAGTATCACATCTGCTGTGCCTTCTACGGTTGGCGCTCCAGCGCAGAAATATAGGCTGAGCAGTTTCCTGTCGCCCCTTTGGGAGAATACCTGGTTTATCTTGTTCATAAGTCTGTTCTGTTATTATTGTGAAATCTGGTCCATAAAGTAACGGATAAGTGAAGGGTCTTTAAATGCGGGAGAGATCTCAAAGCGGCTGTTCAGGTCAACTCCGGCAAACCCAGGATGACTGAATGCGCGGACAGCTCCGGCATCTTCCGGGCCTATGCCTCCGCTTAGCAGGAAAGGCGTACCCCCGGTGTAATTGGACAACAGGTCCCAGTTGAATTTTATGCCGTTGCCGCCTGCAAGCGGCGCTTTTGTGTCAAAGAGGAAATAGTCTGCGATCCCTTCGTATGGAAGCGTTGCCTGCAAATCCTCCTTATTGGCGATATTGAAAGCTTTTACGAGAATAGTACCTGCCGGAAGGTCTTTCCTGAGGCCGGCAATCTGCTCGGGTGTCTCTTTGCCGTGCAGCTGGACAATATCCAGTCGGAAATCGAGGGCCCTTTGCAGTATCTTCTCCGAGGCTTCATCCACGAACACCCCTGCCCGCTTTGCTTTGTCAGGAAGATAAGAAGGGCCCTCTTCTACAAAGCGCGGAGACTTTGGGAAGAAGATGAACCCTATCCAGTCCACGCCCAGCGCTTCCACCTCACGGATGTTGTCCGGATCACGCATTCCGCAAACTTTTACTGTCATCCTGCCCATATCCTATAAAGCCGATATGAATTCCTTTAACGCCAACCCCGGGTCTGCCGCGCGCATAAAGGTTTCCCCTATCAGGAATCCCCTGAAGCCCGCCTCCCTCAACTGCCTGATTGTCTCAGGGGACGATATCCCGCTTTCACTGACCTTCACCGCGTCAGCGGGCAGTTTCTCGGCCAGACGGAAGGAATTCTCCACATCTGTGACAAAGGTGCCCAGATTGCGGTTGTTTATCCCACAGAGGTCCGGCCCCAGCGCGGCATATTCCAGTTCCTCCTCTCCGTGCATCTCCAGAAGCACTTCCAGGCCCAGCGAATGCGCCTTGTCCATAAGCGTCCTGCATTTCTCCAATGAGAGGCAGGAGGCTATGAGGAGTACGGCGGAGGCGCCGCAGAAGAGTGCCTGGTACAATTGCATTTCATCTATGACGAAGTTCTTGTACAGGATTGGCAGCGTCACGCCGCTCCGGCGCGCTTCGCATACGAAGCCGTCATCGCCTGCAAAGAATTCCCTGTCCGTTAGTATGCTCAGCGCCGCTGCGCCGTTCTTCTGGTATGCCAGGGGGATTTCTCTGGCGAGACCCTCTTCCTTAATCCAACCCTTGGACGGGGACTTGCGCTTGAATTCCGCTATTATTCCGCTTCCGGAGGCAAGGAGCGCCCCTTTCAAAGAGGGCTTGGGCGCAAGGAGGGCCTCTATTTCACGGTGCTTCTGCCCTATTATTCTGTCAAGGATGTCTTTCATCTTGTTACAGTATTCAGGAGTTCAGTTCCGCGAATTTCTTGAATGTCCTCAGGGCCGCTCCGCTGTCTATGCTCTCGCGGGCAATCTCAATGCATTCTTCAATGGTTTTAGCCCCTTTTTCCAGCACTTGGATACCAAAGGCGGCATTGGCCAGGGTGATGTTCTTCTGAGCCTCCAGGGCGCGGTTTTCCAGCACGGCGTCAAAGATGGCGGCAGCCTCTTCTTCCGTAGCGCCTCCAACCAGTTCTTCCGGCTTTGCGGGCTGGAAGCCCAGGTCCTGAGGCTTGAACACGCGCTCGTAGTTGTTGGTGGTTACCTTGAAATCTCCTGTGAGGGAAATCTCGTCATATCCGTCAATGGAGTTGACTATCCCGTAGTCTATGCCAATCTTCTGGTAAACATTGCTGTAAAGGCGCATCTGGTCCAGGTTGGCAACTCCCAGGAGCTGGCACTTTGGCTGCGAAGGGTTCACAAGGGGGCCCAGCAGGTTGAATATGGTGGGAAACTGGAGAGCCTTACGGATAGGTCCCACAAACTTCATCGCCTTGGCGAAGAGCTGGGCGTGCAGATACACTATGCCGGCCTCGTTGAGACTGCGGTTCAGGCGGTCAATGTCATCCGTGAACTTGATTCCGTGATGCTGGATCACATTGCTGGCCCCGCTTACGGATGTGGCGGCGTAATTGCCGTGCTTGGCCACCTTGTATCCCGCTCCCGCTATCACAAAGCAGGCTGTAGTTGATATGTTGAACGTGTTCTTCCTGTCTCCTCCGGTTCCCACCACATCTATGTAGCGGTCAGATTCCAGTATAGCCGGGACGCCGGTCTCCAGTATTCCGTCACGGAAACCAAGCAGTTCATCTACCGTTACCCCGCGCATCTGAAGTGCGGTCAGGAGGGCTGTTATCTGCTCGTTGGGAAACTCTCCGCGCGTGATTCCCAGCAGGATCCTTTTCATCTCCTCACGAGTCAGGTACTCGTGATTGAGGACTTTTTCAAGTATTTCTTTCATATTTCAGGATTGTTTATGTTTACTATGAAATTCTGGATTATGGTGTCTCCTTCCGGGGTCAGTATGCTTTCCGGATGGAACTGTACCCCGTATACGGGATATTCTTTATGGTGCATTGCCATTATCTGCCCGTCATCGCTTATGGCGGTTATTTCCAGGCAGTCCGGGAAACCGTCCCTGGACACTGCCCAGGAATGATACCTGCCCACCATGAAATTGCTGCTGACATCTCTCAGAAGAGGATCCGGGCATACTATGTGGCAAGGGGTTGACACGCCGTGGTACACCTCAGACAGGTTGACCAGCCGGGCGCCGAACACCTCTCCAATGGCCTGATGCCCAAGGCACACTCCAAGTATCGGTTTGCGGCCTGCGTAGGTCTTGATTACATCAAGCAGCAGACCCGCCTCTGAAGGTATTCCAGGGCCGGGGCTCAGGATAATCTTGTCAAACTGCTCCAGTTGCGGCAGCTCGAACCTGTCGTTGCGCAGGACTGTCACGCCTACGCCCATCGACTTCACCAGGTGACGCAGATTGTACGTGAAGGAATCGTAATTGTCTATTATAACTGTTTTCATTGTGCTCTCTCTTATGCGTCCTATGGTGTCTCAGATAGTTTCCGCCATTGTGATGGCCTTGTGCAGGGCTCCCAGTTTGTTGTTGACCTCCTGGAGCTCTTTCTCCACGTCGCTTCCCTTCACAATTCCTCCACCGGCCTGGAACCACAGTTCTCCGCCCCTGGAGACGAATGTCCTTATGGTTATGGCCTGGTTGAGCGATCCGTCAAAGCCTATGACGCCGATGCACCCGCCGTAGGCGCCGCGGCAATGGGGCTCATATTCACTTATGAGCTGCATTGCCCGCACCTTAGGCGCGCCGCTGAGCGTGCCTGCGGGGAAAGTG
>JAGCYZ010000064.1 GCA_017960545.1 Bacteroidales bacterium | reverse complement strand
GCGCCGGAAGAGGAAGAGAGCGAGAAGATCTGTGGCATCCTGATGCCTATAATGGTTTAACATTCAGTAAAATATGAACTTGAAACTGGAAAGGCCTCTGCTCTTTTTCGACATAGAGAGCACGGGCCTTAACATTGTAACTGACTGCATAGTGGAACTGAGCTTTGTAAAGGTGTTCCCTGACGGCCACCACGAGCTCAAGACCTGGAGGGTGTTCCCATACGACTACGTGAACAAATGCCAGAAAAAGATGGACCCCAGGGCCAGCGAGGTCAACAAGATAAAGGACGAGGACCTTGTGGGCGAGAAGAAATTCATAGAGATAGTCCCCGAGGTGGTATCCTGGATTGCGGACAGCGACCTTGCCGGGTTCAACTCCTCCAAATTCGACCTTCCCCTCCTGGCGGAGGAGATAGAGAGGGTGCGCGCATACTGCCAGGAAAGGATTAACGACCCCAAGGCCCAGCCGCAGAACAAGAAGAAGGCGGAGGAAACGCTTGGCCTGCTTGACATAGACCTGCACGGAAAACGTATGGTGGACGTGCAGAATATATATCATTATATGGAGCCCCGCAACCTGAGGGCCGCTTACAGGTTCTACTGCGGGGGTGAGGACTTTGAGAACGCGCACAGCGCGGAGGCTGACACCCTGGCAACATACAAAGTGCTTCAGGGACAGCTTGATATGTACCAGCAACCTGACAAGTACCACGAGACGGCTCTCAAGAACGACGTGGACTTCCTGGCCGGAGTGACCGGCAGACCCCGCTCCATTGACTATGCCGGAAGGCTGGTATGGGACGCCAACGGAGAGGCCGTGATAAGCTTTGGAAAGCACAAGGGCAGGACAGCAAGGGAAATCTACCAGAAGGAGCCCTCATATTTCGCCTGGATAATGCAGGGAGAGTTCACCCTTGACACCAAGCGCCAGTTCGCCCTGCTCAAGGAGAAGTTCGACAAGGAGAAGAGGGAGGAAAGGAACAGGCCCCTGACGGAAGAAGAGACCCTTGAGGCAGCCCGCAGGCTCCAGGACAATTTCCAGGACCGCTTGTTTAAATGAACATAATAGTAAAGACTTTTTCCGGGCACTGCCTTGTGCGTCCGGACACTTCCTGGGAGAGGAAAAGCGACGATTTCTACCTGCCGGACGGCGCAGGCCCGCTGCTCTACTCCCCGGTTGTTTATGCGCACATCAGCAAGCCCGGCAAAAGCATCGCATTCCGCTTTGCCGGCAGGTATTACGACAGCATTTCCTACGGAATGCTCCTTTACCCGCAGGGCCTCCTGGACGGCACCCCTGAAGGTTACGCGGCATCCATCTGCCTGGACCATATCTCACTGCTGCCCTACCCGCTGCAGCAGGACTTCCCCGCTCCCGGGGCGGAATTCAAACTTTCTGCAGACGACCGGGAACTGTTCAGATGCTGCTATGACGGCAGGTATGAAATAGAAAAAGCCATCGCAGATGCGACGGCAAGGATCCTTGTAAGGGCCGGGGACTTAATTGCTGTGGAACTCAAGGAAAAGGAGTTCCTGTGCCAGGGGCCCGCTCACGTCAAGGCGGTGCTTGGAGGCGCCACGCTGATGGATTTCAGGATCATTTGAGCCACTTGGGAGACTCGGACTCCCGACCTGCGCGTTACGAATGCGCTGCTCTACCGACTGAGCTAAAGTGGCAAGGACTGCAAAGATAGAAAAATTTTTATGAAAAGCGACATAATTGTAATTGGAGGCGGAGCTTCCGGCCTTATGGCGGCATACGCCGCCGCCGACACCCTGGTTGCGGCCGGGGCCGATGCGTCCGTCACCATCCTGGAAAAAATGCCCCGCCCCGGCCGCAAGATAATGATCACCGGCAAGGGAAGGTGCAATTTCAGCAACATCAAGGACTGGAACGACTTCAGCGTGCATATCAGGAGCGGAGCCAGCTTTGTGAAGCCGTCGTTTTTCAACCTGACCAGCCAGGCAATGCTGGAATTCCTGGAGTCCTACGGTCTCAAGACCGTGGTCGAGCGGGGAGACAGGGCGTTCCCGCAGTCCCACCACGCATCTGACGTGGTGGATACGCTGGTGAACGCCTGCCACAGCCGCGGCGTAAAGATAGAGACGGAGTGCGAGGTGAGTTCCGTAGCCTTTGAGAAGGGCGCCTTCGCCCTGGAGGCCGCCGACGGAAGGAAATACAGCTGCCGGAGGCTCATCATAGCCACCGGCGGCCTGAGCTATCCTTCCAGCGGCAGCAGCGGCGACGGCTACGCCTGGGCTTCGGCCCTGGGGCACAGCATAAAGCAGTGCCTCCCCAGCCTCACCGCCCTTGTCCCAAAAGGTTATAAAACCGCCTCCGAGATCATCTCCAGCGGGATGAAAGGCCACATAGACCGTTCCTCTCCCCTTTCCGAAACCGGGAAGGCCCTTTGCGGAATCCAGCTCAAGAACGTGGGCCTGTCCCTTTCCATAGACGGAAAGGCCGTCGATTCCACCTTTGGCGACGTTGACTTCACGGACGGCGGCATCGAGGGCCCTGCGGGCTTCCAGCTCAGCCGCAAGGCCGTGAAAGCCCTCTTCAACGGGTCCAAGGCATCCCTCAGCCTCGACCTCAAGAGCGGCGTCCCCGCCGAAGAACTGGCCCAGAGGGTGAAAGAACTGTGGGACGAGGTATGCAAGGACCCGCGCAGCCAGCACATACGCGAAAAGGAAAAATGCCGCATCCTGCTTGGCAAACTGATGCCCTGGGACCTTATCCCGGGCTTCACCCTCTGCAACCCGGACATCCTCAAGACAGAACGCCTCCCCCGCCGGGGCGTCAAGACAACCGTCAGGACCGGTGCCATAGCCAAGGCCCTCAAGGATTGGAACTTTGAACTTGCAGGCTACGTGGGCTACGAGCGCGCCGTGGTCACCGCCGGTGGCGTAAACACGGACCAGGTCCTCCCAAAAACAATGGAATCCCGCCTTGTGGCGGGACTCTATTTCTGCGGAGAAGTCCTTGACATTGACTCCGACACCGGCGGCTACAATCTGCAGACTGCCTTCAGCACCGGCTGTCTGGCGGGCCTCAACGCCGCCAGGTCAATCCTTGGCTGAACTTCTATCTGACTGTCGTTATCCTCTGGCAACCCTGCGTGTAAGGTTCCTTCCCTTCTATGGACAGGATAAAGTTGTTTGGAGTAGTTACCGTGATGGTTGCGTATTTGACGGCCTCCACTCCGTTAAGGAGGTTAAGGTCGTGGCCGTTGATCTCAAAGCCTGAAGCAAACATACAGTCAAACTTGTTGCCTATTTCCATCGACTGCCCGTCAAAAGGCACTCCCACAGGGTCCTTGCACTCGTAATAATACAAGTTGCCCTTGTCTGTCAACTGATAGTAGGCCCTTATGTTGGACACTATCTCATATCTGGAATCCTCTATTACGGCCCAGTAACCCATCATGTCAAGCCCTTCTACGTTGGCAATTGCAGCCTCGTGCCTGAAACAGGATGTCATTGAAACCAGGACCGCCGCAACGGCCATTATTCTATGCATTGTTTTCATAATCTTCGTTTTTGCGTACGGAGCAAAGATAACATTATTCCGGAATATAATGACTATCTTTGCCCTGTTATGAGTAAGCTTATAGACGGCAAAGCCCTTTCCCTTTCTCTCAAGGAGCAGATGAGGGACAGAATTGTACAATTGGAAGCCCAGTATGGCCGCAAGCCCTGCCTGGCAGTTATAATAGTAGGCGACAACCCCGCCAGCAGGTCCTACGTACGCGGCAAGATCAAGGCCGCGGAATTCACCGGTATGGACAGCAAACTGGTGGAACTGCCGGAGGATGTATCCCAGGACGGCCTGCTTGAGGTTATTGCAGACCTCAACGCCAACGCCGCCGTTGACGGAGTGCTGGTCCAGCTCCCCCTTCCCAAGCATATAGACGAGGACAAAGTGATTGACTCCATAGCCATTGAGAAGGACGTGGACGGATTCCATCCCCAGAACGTGGCCAACCTCTGGCTTGGCCGCAAATGCATAGTTCCCTGCACCCCCAAGGGCATCATCACAATGATAGAGAGCACCGGAGTGGATATCCAGGGCAAGAAAGCCGTAGTGATAGGCCGCAG
>JAGCYZ010000063.1 GCA_017960545.1 Bacteroidales bacterium | reverse complement strand
TACTTGCCGGAGTTGATGACAGCCTTGAGGCTGGTCTTTGCTCCGTTCCAATCCTTTGCGAATACCTGGATCTTACCCTTGAGTGCAAGGGCGAACTCCTTGGTGGCGCGGATTGCAAGTTTCTTGTCGTTCAGACCGCTCTTTGAAGGAAGGTCGTTCTCGATAGCGGAGATCTCCTGGATACACCAGTTGAACACCTCTGCCTGAGGGGTAACCTCCGGACGCTCTGCTCCGGTCATAGTCTGCTCCACAACGATAACGTCACCCCAGTATGTTGCGAGGTGGAAGTGTGCCAGGGCACGGAACAGACGGGCCTCGGCCCTTGCCTGCTTGATGGTAGGATCTGAACTCTCCTCCCAGTTCTCGAGAAGGAGGTTGGCATTGCGGATAAGCTGATAGCAAACATAGTACTGCTGTCCAACAACGCTGCTCCTGGAACCGAAAGTAGGTCTGTACTCGTTGATTTCAAGACCGAACACGTGGTCTCCCTTGTCTCCGGATCCCCAGTAGATATCATCGGACGGTCCGTTGGTAAGGGCGTGCCTTGAGTTACCGATACACCAGTCTACACCAACGCCGAAGCCTGCTCCGGTGGTGTACATCTGGCCAAGGCTCTGATAGACGGTAACGGCTGCGCCGGCTGCGTTCTCAGGTGAGCCGTCATAGAATTCCTCGTAAGGAACAACTCCCTTCTGAGGGATCTCGAGGAGATCCTGGCTGCAGGAGGCAAAAATGGAAGCCGTTAAAATGGCGAGTGATATATATATAATCTTTTTCATATTCCTGACTTATTTTAGAATGATACGTTGATACCGAAGATAAGTCTCTTAGCGTTAGGGAATGAACCCTTGTCCATACCTGCACCGTTGTAAGAACCTGTGGAAGCAACCTCAGGATCGAATCCGGGGTACTTGGTGAAGAGGAACCAGTCGTCGAGAGAGGTGTAGATCCTGAGATTGTCTACAGCCACTTTCTTTGAGTACTTCTGAGGAAGTGTGTAACCGAGCTGGATCTGCTTGATCTTGAAGTAGTCGCCCTTGAAGATGTTGGCGGTGGAGCTCCAGAAGTTGGTGTCCTGCTTGATGCTTGAGATAGAAGGAATCTTAGCGTTGGTGTTGCTAGGAGTCCAGGCGTTCTCGTAGAAGTAAGCAAGTGAGTTGATACGAGGGTGCTCTGTACGGTAAACGCAAGGCATGATAACGTTTCCTGCTGCACCGCTTCCGAAGATGATCATATCGAAGCTCTTCCAAGCGAGGTTCAGGGTGATACCGTAGGTGATGTTAGGAATGGTCAGACCAACATCCTTGAGGTCCCTTTCTGCTACAAGTTCTGAAGATGTTACCATCTTGCCGTCCCTGTCATAGAAGCGGGGTTCACCTGAAGCCTTGTCAACTCCAGCATACTCATATGCCCTCATATACCAGGTTGAGTGATTAGCCTCGAATGCAGGCATTGCATAGAAGTTGGAGAAGTTGGAACCGTTCTGACGGGCTACTGAAGGCTCGAGGTAGGTTACCATGTTCTTGAGGGTTGAGAAGTTTCCGTTGATGCTGTAGCGGAAGTCACCGATGGTGTCCTGCCAGCCAAGCTCAAGCTCAAGACCCTGGTTGCGGATGGAACCTGCATTGACGGTGCTGCTTGAAATACCAGCCTCTGCGATAGGGGTGATGCTTACGAGAAGTCCGTCGGTGTCCTTGATGTAGTAGTCAACGCCCAATGTGAGCCTGTTGCCGAAGAAGCGGGCGTCCATACCGAAGTCCTTCTGGATGGAGGTCTCCCACTTGAGGTCAGGGTTTGCAACACCGCTGGGTGCGGAACCGTAGGTGAGGGTGTTGGAATCCGGATCGAACTGGTAGGTTGTACTGTTCTTGTTGATAGAAGAAGCATACCTGTAGTTCCTTGCAACGGCAATGTTACCGTTGATACCCCAGGATGCGCGGAACTTGAGGAAGTCGAGTGCGAGAGCGTCCTTAACGCCTTCGAACCAAGGCTCGTTGCTTATTGTCCAACCGGCTGATACTGAAGGGAAGTATCCCCAGCGGCTCTTCTTGGAAAGCTTTGAAGAGTCAAATGCGTCTGCACGGAAGTTGGCCTGCAGGCTGTAGCGGTTGTCATAAGAGTAGGTGAGACGGCCGAAGTAAGAGATCTGGGTGGCCTCGTTAGGGGTTCCGGTAGCAGACCTTACGGCGTTGGCGTGAACATATCCCAGGTAGCGGTAGTTGGGTGCGTAGTTGGTGAGCACCTCTGCTCCTGAGAGCTGTCCCTGTACGTTAGTGTTGAAGTTGTAGGTATAGGACATACCGGCCATAGCTCCGATAGCGTGCTTGCCAAGGTTGATGTTGTAGTTGGCGAAGTTCTCCCACTGATAGTAGTAGTTCTGGCTGGAGTTGTTGGTGAGCTGGTAGTTCTCGTAGTAGAGCTTGGAGTTCAGGTAGTAAGGATCAACGTAGTTGGTTGAATAGCCCTGACCGATCCTGTAACCGAAACGTGAGGTGAATACCAGACCCTTGAAAGGAGTGATGTTTGCGTAGAGTGTTCCACGAACGTTGAATCCTTCTGAGGTGTTGTTGTTACGGTCACGGAATACCAGAGGGTTACCACCGTCTCCCTCCTCCATCTTGGAGGTTGCGTAGTAGTATCCGTCCTCGTTCTTGTAAACCTGCATTCCTCTCTCGATGGCTGACTTCATACCGCCGGGAAGCTGGTCGTAGCTGGTGTAGAATACCGGGGTGAGAGGGTCGATAACCAGGGTTCCGAGCAGTGAGGTACCGTTTTCACCGTTACTGTACTCGGAGTGCTCTGAAACGGCGCCGCTCTCGTAGCGCTCGATAGAGGTGTTGGTTCCGATTGTGAACCAAGGCTTGATCTTATAGTCAGCGTTGATCTGAGCGGTGAGGCGCTTGTAGAAGTCCTTGCTTCCCTTTACCATACCGTCCTGGTCAACATAGGTGAGGGCTACATAGTATGATCCCTTGTCGGATCCGCTCTGTGCACCTACTGTTACGCGGTGGTTGATACCAAGTCCGTAAACTGCGTCGGCCCAGTTGGTGTCGGTCTTGCCGTCCCACTTGCCTTCTGCGATGAGAGCCTCCTTGGAGGTAACATAGCCTGCCTGGGTCATCCAGTCAATATACTGCTCGGCGTTCATAACCCTTGCGTGGTGGCCGAGGCGGTTCATGTCAATCTGATACTGGAAGAAAACGTTTCCGTCTGTAGCCTTTGCACCGTTCTTTGTGGTCACGAGGATAACACCGTTACCTGCCTGAGCTCCGTAGATGGCGGCTGATGCGGCGTCCTTCAGAACCTCGATGGACTCGATCATTGAAGGGTCAAGGTACTGGATGTTGTCAACTTTAAGTCCGTCAACGATCATGAGAGGGCCGAGACCGTCACCACCGTTTGAAGAAATACCGCGGACGCGGATCTCAGATCCCTTACCAGGAGCACCTGATGCGTTGCTTACCTGGATACCTGCGGCCTTTCCCTGGAGGGCTGCTGCGGCGTCTGAAGTAGAACGGAAAGAGAGGTCCTCAGAACGAACAGATGCAACTGATCCGGTGAGGTCGCTCTTGCGCTGAACACCGTAACCGATTACCACTGTTTCCTCGAGGAACTCATTGTCTTCCTGAAGAGTGAAGTTGATCACTGATCTGCCGGACACGGAAACAGTCTGTGACTGATAACCGATAAAGGAGACCGTAACACTGGAGTTGGCAGGCACAGAGAGGCTGTAATTACCGTCCATGTCGGTAATGGCACCTACTGTTGTGTTGCCAACGAGCACTACGGAGGCACCGATTACGGGCTCTCCGTTGTTGTCCACTACTTGTCCTCTGATGTTGACATTCTGGGCGTTAAGTGAAATGCCCATAATAATCAACGAGAAGAAAAGAGCGGCTCTTTTAAGAATCGTTTGTTTCATTTAAGTAGTTGGTTATTAAGGTATGTAACTTAAATAATGACAAAAATAACCAATTAATATCAAAAAAAGAATACTTTTTGTGAAAAAATAACAAGTAAACCCTTGCATCGTGTAATGCAAGGGTTTACATATATATTATAAATTGTCCTGCCGTCAGTCCTCTTTGACGCTGTTTATCCGGGCGTTGTAAAAGTCCTTGAAATCAGACCATTTATAGTAAGGATAGTTGTCCGTTGGGACAGGCAGGGAAGCCTCGGCGCCGTTAAGGAGACATTTTACCAGGACATCCTCCCGGCCTTTCTTCCCGCGGTAGAAAACCAGCTGGATGTTGCTGGCCTTGCAGGTTTCCCAGTTCTGATAGATGTTCTTTACCTGGTATGGATCCTCCGGGTCCTCGTCAGCTCCGTTGATGCCCATAAGTACGGTCAAGGGCCCTATGCAGCTGTCGTGGCCGAAGCGCAGGTCCGCGGTGTGGGTTCCGCCCTCTATGGCTTGCTCCGCCTTTGCAAGGATGTCCTTGAGGATGGGTATCATCTGGTACTGCTTCCCGAACACCCAGGAGTAGGATCCCAGGTTGGAGGATTCCCACCGGGCTACCATCTCATCGTCATTGACAATGCCGTCCATCATCCCGTCATAATATATATTGGGTAGGGAGGTGTAAAGGTTGATAAGGTTCCCGGCCATGCTGCTCATCCTTCCGGGAAGCCCTTCGGTGCTTGTGAAAACGCGCTTGATTATGTTGTCCTGAAGGGAATTGTCATTGTGGAAACTGTCCATGTTGCTCTCGTATCGGGGCTTGGGCGAAGGGAAATTGTGCTTTATGGGGTTTGCGCTGTCGTCCGGCACCACGGCGTCCAGGGTGAAACGGGAGGACTGCTCCCTTATCTCTATCCTGGGGTTGCACTGCACCAGTTCCTGGCAGAAGGCAGACATACTGAGAACGCATCGGCCTGACAGGGAAGAGATGGCCCATACGTAGCCGCCGTTCCTGAATACCTCCGGGAAGCGGTTGTACATTTCCCTGGCTATGCCCTGATGCTGTTCCCAGCCCAGTTGGGTAAGTTCGCTCACTCCTGTCTGGAGTTCCGGTTTGGCCTTCATGAACTTATCATAGAAAGCCTTTCCTACGGGAGTTAGGGCTCCTTTCTGCTGGGCGACGGTGAGCAGGGTGTCAAGGTTGTTGTACAGGCTCTCGTTCCAGTAATAGCGGGAGCCGTGCCTTGCGTATAGGCTGATGTAGAAAGGCTTGTAGCCGCGCGGGGCCTTGGTCATCTTCCCGGCCTGGGACTGGTACGGGTAATCGTTGCCGTAAGATTTCTTGGGGTCTGCCTTGAGCTGGTCCATAGGGGAGAGCCCCTGGGCCAGGGCGGTAGTAGCCAGGAAAAGCAGAATTAGGGATTTCAGGATTCGTTTCATATTTACAAATATACAATTCCTTTTATTACATTTGTAATACAATGACAAGAAGAGAAGAACTTATGCAGAACGCAGCGTTGCAGGATGAACTGCGGCGTATGCAGGCCGGCGAACCGTACAACGCCCATACTCCGGAAATGTACGCCTGGCGCGACGAGGTCAAAAAGACGCTCCGCCGCCTCAACATAACGGAATATCACGATGCCTCAATGCCCGCCATCACCCGCGAACTGCTGCCCAATTCCGCCCCGGACGTTTATGTGGAGCCTCCTTTCTACTGCGACTACGGCAACCTTATCTTTGCCGGCGAGGGTGTGTTCATAAACTTCGGATGCATAATCCTTGACGGCGGCGGCGTTTACATTGGCCGTAAGACGCTCATAGCCCCCGGCGTGCACATCTACACGGCGGAGCATCCGCTTGAAGCCGCTGACCGTGACAAATGGGAGATGTGC
>JAGCYZ010000062.1 GCA_017960545.1 Bacteroidales bacterium | reverse complement strand
CATCGCAGTTACCACCCTGAACGACGGAGACATCACCCACGCCATTCCTGACAACACCGGATACATCACCGAGGGACAGCTGTTCCTCAGGGCGGACCCTGATTCAGGAAAGGTCATCATCGACCCGTTCCGTTCACTTTCCCGACTCAAACAACTTGTGCAGGGAAAGAAGACCCGTGCGGACCATTCCCAGATAATGAACGCCGGCGTACGTCTGTACGCAGACGCCCAGAACGCCAAGACAAAACTGGAGAACGGTTTCGACCTAAGTGACTACGACCACCGCTGCCTCGACTATGCCAAGGAGTACGCTACCAAGCTTCTGTCAATTGACGTAAACATCACCATCGACGAGATGCTTGATACCGCTTGGAAACTGTACGCCAAGTATTTCACCAAGGCAGAAACAGGAATTAAACAGGCATTCATAGATAAATATTGGCCAAATGGCGATTAAGTTTCAATACAACAAGACGTCTCTGAACAACCTTAACAAGCAGCTTAAGGTACGTAAGAATGCGCTCCCTACTCTGAAGAATAAGGAGGCGGCTCTCCGTGGCGAGGTGCAGAAAGCCAAGGTAAAGGCAGAGAAGCTTATTGAAGATCTTGATGCCTCATTAAAGAAATACGATTACCTTGCTTCGCTGTGGAATGAATTTGAGTCGGATCTCATTACCATCACGGATGTGGACCTGGTTACCGTCAAGGTGGCCGGAGTAAAGACTCCCGAACTCAAGGACATTCACTACGAGATACGCCCTTTCAACGCCTTTGTGAAACCGGCCTGGTACGCAGACGGCGTGGCCATCCTCAAGGAGCTCTCCAAACTTGGCATTGAGTCCGAGGTTTACGAGTACAAGAGGAAGCTGCTGGACTACCAGCGCAAGAAGACCACCCAGAAGGTAAACCTTTACGAGAAGGTCCAGATCCCCGGTTATCAGGAGGCCATCAGAAAGATCAAGCGCTTTATGGAGGACGAGGAAAACCTCAGCAAAGCCTCATCAAAGATTGTAAAGACCCGCCACGAAGCTGAAGAAGAGGAGGAACAGGTATGATTACAAAAATGACAAAATACAACTTTGTCCTGATGAATTCGGGCAAAGAAGAGTTCCTTGAGCAGATCAGGGAGCTTGGAGTTGTCGATATCACCCGCTCCGTAAAACCGGTCGACGGCAAGTCAGAGGATATGATGGAGAGAATCTCCCGCATCAAGTCCGCTCTTGCTGCAGTTGAGAAGGTGGACTGGAGCGCGGATCCGGATGCGGAGGCCATAGCCGCCGCTGCGGCATCCGCCCCCGCCCGCGAAGGCGACCTGGTTTCCCTCATCCCTTCCGCCAAATCCGCCATCACCTCCCTCACGGCCAAGCTTACCGACGCCACAAGGGAGCGCAACCTGCTCCTCCCCTGGGGACAGTTCGATGCGGATGCCGTGAAGGATCTTGCAGAGAAAGGCATTCCCCTCCATTTCTACGCCGTTACGGCAAAGAAATGGAATCCTGCCTGGACGGAGATGTGGCCCATAGAGGTAATCCATCAGTCCGATGACGCAGTTTATTTTGTGGGCGTTGGAGACAACGACATACCGGCAAACGAGCTGGAGGCTCCCGCACACGATTACCTGCAGTCAGAAGCAAAGATAGATGAGATCCACAAGGAAATCATAAGCCTCAAGGCAGACCTGGCCAACTTCAAGGAGCGCAAGGGCGAGCTGGAGGAAGAGTACACGTCCCTTATGGACAGGCTCAACCTCTATCTTGCAGGCGTAGCCGGCAAGCCGGCCGCGGAGAACAAGATCTGCGTCTTCTCCGGCTTTGCGCCGCAGGAGAACGACCAGGCCCTCTGCGAAGCCCTTGACAAGATGGACGTTTACTATATGAAGGACGAGGCCAAACTGGAGGACAACCCTCCAATCAAGCTCAAGAACAACAAATTCTCCTCATTGTTCGAGACATTCACCGGAATGTACGGCATGCCCGTTTACAATGAGTTCGACCTTACGGCAATCCTGGGTCCTTTCTACCTGTTGTTCTTCGCCTTCTGTATGGGAGACGCCGGATACGGAATAATACTGATGCTGCTGAGCCTCTACCTCAAGAAGCACGACATCCTGAATATGGGACTCAACAAGCACCACAAACTGGTATTCTTCCTTGGTCTGGTGACATTTGTCGTAGGACTTATCCTGGGCACCTTCTTTGGAATCACCCTGCCTGACCAGGCCTGGGTTCCGGAGGGAGTCAAGAAGTTCATGGTCAAGGGCACCATTATGGGCTTTGACGCCCAAATGGTACTTGCGGTTGCAGTGGGTGTATTCCACCTGATAGTGGCAATGACCATCAAGGCCATCTGCAAAACCAAGCAGACGGGCTTCAGGGCCAATGTCAGCTGTTGGGGATGGCTGCTTGTAATAGTAGGCGGCATCATCATCGCAGCCCTCGCCCTGCTTGGCGTAATGGACTCTTCAGTAACAAAGATCGTTATCATCATAGTAGGCGTGCTTGCAGCGCTCAGCATCTACGTGTTCAATACACCTGGACGCAATCCCCTGCTGAACATAGGCTCCGGCCTGTGGGAAACCTACAATATGGCCAGCGGTCTTCTTGGAGATGCTCTCAGCTACATCCGTCTGTATGCCCTCGGACTTGCAGGCGGTATGCTCGGAGGAGCTTTCAACAACGTAGCCGGAATGATCAAGGCGCTTCCGGTGCCCGGTGTCAACTGGCTCGGCTTCATATTAATACTCCTTCTTGGACACGCCCTCAACCTGGCAATGTCCTGCCTGGGAGCATTTGTACATCCTTTGCGACTCACCTTTGTGGAGTTCTTCAAGAACAGCGGATACGAGGGCAAGGGAGCCAAGTACAATCCATTGAAATCCAATTAAATAACAAACAAATAACAAATTTTTAAAATTATGCTTACAATTATTCTCGGTTACCTTGGACTGGCAGCTATGCTCTGTCTCTCCGGAATCGGAAGCAGCCTTGGAACTACCATCGCCGGCAACGCATCCGAAGGTGCATTAAAACTCAATCCTGAGAAAGCATCAGGTTACATGATTCTTTCCGCTCTTCCTGCTACACAGGGTCTTTACGGATTCGTAGCATTCCTTACCTGGGTTGGCAAGGACTTCGCTACAGACGGTGTAAAACTCTTCTGGGTAGGTATCGCAGTTGGTGTAGTTTGTATGATTTCCGCTATCCGTCAGGGCCAGGTTTGCGCCAACGGTATCATTGGAATGTCACAGGGCCACGATGTTCAGACCAACACAATGATTTACGCAGCTCTCCCTGAGTTCTACGCAATTCTTGCACTGGTTGCTTCATTCATGGTTTAATTGCCAGACTGAATCTTAAAAATTCATTTCTTGATGGCGGGTTGGAATCCATATTCCTCCCGCCATCAATCTTTTTATGGAAATCTTTTTGTAACTTTGTTTGAATAACGACTTTTTGAAATGGGGAAAATCATTGCAATAGCAAACCAGAAAGGAGGCGTGGGCAAAACCACTACGGCCATTAACCTGGCCGCCTCCCTGGCCGTTTTGGAGAAAAAGGTTCTGATAATTGACGCAGACCCTCAGGCAAACACAACCTCCGGGTTGAACTTCTCGCCTACCGAAGGGAGCCACAGGACCCTCTATGAGATTCTCATAGGCAGCATCAAGGCCGGCGACGCCCTTGTCCAGACGGAAATTGCCAACCTGCACCTGATTCCTTCCCATATCAATCTGGTTGGAGCGGAAATAGAACTGGTGAAAGCCCCCGCCAGGGAGAGCATCCTGAGGGAAGCCCTTCAGGACCTGAAGGAAGACTATGACTTCATTATCATAGACTGCTCCCCTTCCCTGGGACTCATCACCGTAAACAGCCTTGCAGCATCAAATTCCGTGATAATACCCGTTCAGCCGGAGTATTTCGCGCTGGAAGGCCTTGGAAAACTGCTCCAGACCATCAGGCTGGTCCAGAACCGCATCAATCCTGACCTGACCATAGAGGGCTTTGTGGTAACAATGTTCGATGGCCGTACTAAGGCGCACGCCCAGGTTGTGGCGGAGCTCAGGGAGCACTTTGGGGATATGGTCTTCAACACTATCATCCAAAGGAACATCCGCCTGAGCGAAGCCCCATCCCACGGAGTGCCAATCATCCTGTACGACGTTATGTGCAACGGCGCCGCAAACTACCTGACCCTGGCCAAAGAATTACTGGAGAAAAACATCTGATTATGGCATACAAACCACCAAGAGGCCTTGGAAAAGGCCTTGGCGCCCTTCTTGGGGACGACCTTGAAATAGACAGCCTGCGCAAGCCCGTGGGCTACATCAACAAGGAGATTGCCGGGGATACCCCTAAGGGAGATTCCGCTGACATTATGCGCATACCAGTCTCCAAGATTGATCCCAACCCGTACCAGCCCAGGCAGAGCTTCGATGCGGAGTCCCTGCAGGAACTGGCCGCATCCATCAAGGCCCTCGGCCTCATTCAGCCAATCACCGTCCGCCGTATGGATAACGGACGCTACCAGATAATAAGCGGAGAGCGCCGCTGGCGCGCCTGTATGCTTGCCGGCCTGGATATGGTTCCCGCATACATCAGGGAAACCGACGAGCAGGGAATGCTGGAAATGGCCATCGTGGAGAATATCCAAAGGGAGGACCTGGACCCCATAGAGACCGCTATGAGCTATCAGAGGCTCATTGAGGAGTGCAACCTTACCCAGGAGCAGATGGCGCAGAGAGTGGGCAAAAAACGGGCTTCCGTGACCAATTACCTGCGTCTTCTCAAGCTTCCCGCAAAGGTTCAGCACGACATCAAGGTGGGCCTGATCAGCGTAGGCCACGCAAAAGTGCTCCTTGGCCTTGACAACGCTTCCCTCCAGCAGCATCTATGCGACCTTGTCATCCAGAAAGACCTCTCCGTAAGGCAGCTTGAGGAAAGGGTGCACAAGCTTACCCGTCCAATGGAACTCATAGAGGACAACTCCCCTGACCTGCCGGAGCAATATTACAAGGTTCTGGAGTATCTGGGCAAGGTATTTGGAGACAATATTTCGCTCAAACGGTCAGCCGGGGGCAAGGGAAGCATAACGCTCCGCTTCTCCTCCGACCAGGAAATGAACCGTCTTCTGGAGCTTTTGGAGAGATAATTTATGGGAAGGAAATGGCTTTTCATACTTAGCGTCACACTGTGCTTGCTGGCAGGCGGGAACCGCGCTGCGGCACAGTTCCGCTCTGAAGCCTTTTCCCAGAACTACTCGGACGACCCTCAGGCCGCGGAATCCGATGGGGCTCGCAGGGACTCTTCCTTCACTTTTTCAATATCCGAATACTTTGGAGGACTCCTTCACAAGAGGACTTCCAGGATGGGCAACACCTTCCTGGGTTCAATGGTATTCGTGGGCGGCCAGCAGATTTACAACCGCGACTATTGGAAACTGCCCATCATCTACGGCGGAATAGGAGCCGGTGTAGGAATGGGAATCAAATACAACAACCAATACAAGCAGAGCGTAGAAGCCGGAATGCCTGACGACCAGTCAAAGCAGATGCGCAACATAATGTTCGCAGCCGCCGGAACAGTGTACTGGGCGTCCCTGATGGACGGACTTCTCTGCTATGAGACGGACATAGACCACCATCCCACCCGTGCGGCGTTTCTCTCCCTGCTGATGCCCGGACTGGGTCAGTGCTATAACGGAGAGCCCTGGAAAGTCCCCATCTACTGGGGATTCCTGATAGGCAGTTACCATTACCTGCACGACAACACCGTCAAATACAACCACTTCAAACAGATATACATAGACGCGTCAGACCCTGACAGCGGTTACTCCGGGCGCATCTCGGCAGACACCGCAAAATACTACAGGGATATGTACCGTGAATGGAGGGACTACTCCATCCTGGCCATAGCCGCCAGTTACCTTCTCCAGGTAATTGACGCCAATGTATTTGCATATATGAGGGACTTTGGGGTATCCGAAGACCTGTCCCTTGACCTCCAACCCACAGTACTAACCCCCGATACCCAGTTCGCCTACAATCCCTATGGATTCGGCCTCAAGCTGGGCATTAACTTCTGACAAAGATGAAGAGACTGATATTACTCCTCTCCATCCTGGTTATATGCTTGCCCTCAAGGGCCCAGGAAATAGTTCCCGGAGACGTCATGCCAGATCCTACCGACAGCCTCCTAAGTGTCTGGTACATAAGCACCAGGCTCAAATCCTATCTCCCGGAAGAGATCCCTGATTCCGCAAGGTTCACCTCTAACGTCCCTGATTCCGTCTTTGTACAGAGACTGGAAAAGATGAATTCCTATATATCGCTGCCTTTCAACGAGACGGTCAAGAACTATATGATCCTCTACTCGGAGAAATCCCGCGAGAAGATGGAGCACATACTTGGGGTGAGCAACTACTATATGCCCATCTTTGAAGAGATCCTGGACAAATACGGGCTGCCCCTTGAACTCAAATATATGGCCATCATAGAGTCCGCTATGAACCCCCTTGCTAAATCAAGGGCCGGCGCGACGGGAATGTGGCAGTTCATGTACAATACCGCCAAGAGCTACAACCTAAAGATAACCTCCTATGTGGATGAGAGGCTGGATATAGAAAAGGCAGCGGACGCGGCCGCAAGGTACCTGCAGGACGCATACAACACTTTTGGGGACTGGGCTCTTGCCATCTGCTCTTACAACTGCGGCTCCGGCAATGTGAACAAGGCCATCCAACGCAGCGGAAAGAGGGATTTCTGGTCCATTTACCCCTATCTCCCCAGGGAGACCAGAGGATATGTCCCGGCCTTCGTGGGCGCTATGTACGCTATGACCTACTACAAGGAGTACGGCCTTGTACCGGAGCCTGTTTCCCTGCCGCACTACACTGACACCATAATGGTGAACAAGAACCTGCATTTCCAGCAGATAAACGAACTGACCGGAATCCCGGTAGAGACCTTACGGGAACTCAATCCCCAGTACACCCACGACATTGTCCCCGGCAACGAGGCGCCTTACATCCTCAAGATCCCCTACCAGTACACCAATGCATACATTAGCGTAGAAGACTCCGTCTATACCCATAAGGCGGATTCACTGCTGAGCGCAAAGGTTATGACCGGCGGCAGTACCGGCGGGGACGGAAGTTCCATCCGCTACCTTATCAAGAACGGCGACACGCTTGGCAGCATTGCCAGGCGATACCACGTGACCGTGAGCAATATCAAAAAGTGGAACAATCTCAAGAGCGATTCTATCCGCGCAGGAAGGTATCTGACTATTTACCAGTAAGTTTGGAAACGGCTACGTGAGCCAGGGAACTGCATACATAACCCAGTACAAGGCCCACGAGCGTTCCTACCAGCACATCTCCCAGATAGTGTTTCCCTACGAACATCCGGCTGATGGAAACCAGCGCGGCCCAGATGAATATTATCCAGGAAAACCATTTCTGACGGCTCTTGAAAGAAGCGTCAACCGCCTGGGAAGAACAGACTGCAAAACCAAATGAGTTGGCAGCGTGGGAGGAGA
The DNA here is from genome assembly GCA_017960545.1 of Bacteroidales bacterium. Classification (GTDB taxonomy): domain Bacteria; phylum Bacteroidota; class Bacteroidia; order Bacteroidales; family UBA932; genus Cryptobacteroides. The sequence continues at coordinate 5,995 of JAGCYZ010000062.1, read as the reverse complement.
AGAAACCGAACATCCCTCCGGCATCCTCCAGAAGCCTGAGCCCGTTGTCAAGCATATAGGAATCGTGGCAAGGGCGGGGGCGGCATACGTAATGCTTGATCAGGCCTGCAAACTGGTCGCATACCAGCAGGCAAAGAGCCATGGACGCCACATATATCAATCCCCTTTTCCAGCCGGCTTTCCAGATGACAAGGACAATGACCAGCACGTACAGAGGGATCCAGACTTGCATATTGGAGAAAGCCTGCCACACAACGTCCGTAAACTTAGTATGTAAACCATTGATTGCCAGGGTTATGTCCTGGTCCAGCCTTACTATGTCCATTATTTGTTCAATGCTTTCCAGAGTTCATCCTTAAGGGTGCTCAGTCCTTCCTGGGTAATGGAAGAGATGAACACGTGAGGCAGGTCCTTGGGCAGGGACGGAACCAATTCCTTTTCTATATCCTTGTCTATGAGGTCACACTTTGTTATGGCAAGCACGCGTTCCTTTACCAGGAGTTCCGGATTGAATTCCCTCAACTCAGAAAGAAGCGTCCTATATGCGGCCGCGATGTCATCCTCCTCCGCGGAGATCATAAACAGCAGCACGGAATTGCGCTCAATGTGGCGCAGGAAGCGGATGCCTATGCCTTTCCCCTCGTGGGCGCCCTCTATGATTCCCGGGATGTCCGCCATCACAAAGGATTTCTCGTCCCTGTAACGGACTATTCCAAGGCTGGGCTCCAGTGTGGTGAAAGCATACGAAGCAATCTTGGGCCTGGCTGCGGTGAGCGAGGACAGCAGTGTGGATTTCCCCGCATTGGGAAATCCCACCAGTCCTACGTCCGCGAGCAGTTTCAACTCCAGGATGAACCACCCTTCTACGCCTTCCTCACCGGGCTGGGCGTACCGCGGCGTCTGCTGCGTGGCTGTCTTGAAATGGTCGTTACCCCAGCCGCCGCGGCCTCCGGGACAAAGGATGCGCTCCTCTCCCGCCTCAATCAGTTCAAAGAGGGTTTCCCCTGTCTCAGCATCCTTGGCAACTGTGCCCACGGGCACTTCCAGGACAATGTCGGCTCCGTTCTTGCCGTGCTGGAGCGCGGCACCGCCGGGGCCTCCGTTATCGGCTTTTATATGCTTGCGGTACTTAAGGTGAATGAGCGTCCAAAACTGGGGATTGGCGTGAAGGATTATATGGCCTCCCCTGCCTCCGTCTCCCCCGTCAGGACCTCCCTTTGGGACGTACTTGGCGCGGTGCAGATGAGCGGATCCCGCCCCTCCGTGACCGGAGGCGCAGAATATCTTCACGTAGTCTATGAAATTGCTGTCAGGCATACCGGGCAAAGTTACGGATTTTTATTTGTATTTTTGGGGCAAAGAAAAAAGGAGATGAAAGAGTATCTGTATAAGCTTGAAATGAAGACCAGGGACTACGAGTGTGACATACAGGGCGTGGTCAACAATGCAAACTATATCCATTACCTGGAAGCCACCAGGCACGAATGGCTGGTTTCCACCGGAGTGTCGTTCAGGAAATGGCACGAGGAAGGCATTGAGACGATGGTTTCTGAGATAAGCATCAAATACAAGGCGTCCCTGCACGGCCAGGAGGAATTCATTTCCTGCTTGAACCTGCACAGGGACGGGCCTCGTTTCATATTTGACCAGGACATTTACCGCAAGTCTGATATGCGCCTCTGCGTGAGCGCCCAGGTGTCCACCATCTGCGTCATTGACGGAAGGGTGACCCGCGGCGACGAAGTCCTGCCCTATCTGGGAAAATTCCTTGAGAACGCCTAGGAGTTCTCGTAGATAGCCTCTATCTGGGAAGCATACTTGGCGTTGAGCGCCTTGCGCTTGAGCTTGAGCGTCTGCGACAGCAGTCCGTTTGCAACGGACCAGTCGTCAGCGGCAAGCTGCTCGCGCTTGATCTGCTCGTGAGGAGCCAGGCCTTCGTTAACCTTGACCACTTCCTTGTGGATGAGAGCCACAACCTTGGGATCCTTGATCAGTTCCTCGTTGCTGCCCTTGACTCCGTTATCGGCCGCCCATTCCTTGAGGCGGGCGAAATCCGGGACTATGATTGCGGAAGCGAACTTCTGGTTTGCGCCAACCACAAAGGCGTTGTCAATGTAGCGGCTCTCCTTGAGTTTTGTCTCAACTGCCTGCGGTGCAACGTACTTGCCGGCGGTGAGCTTGAATATCTCCTTCTTGCGGTCTGTGATCTTAAGATACTTGCCGTCAACAAGATAGCCTATATCTCCGGTATGGAACCATCCGTCTGCGTCAATGGCGGCCTTGGTGGCCTCGGGATCCTTGTAATAGCCAAGCATCACGTGAGGGCCGCGTGTAAGGATCTCGCCGTCCTCAGCAAAGGAAAGCTCTGTTCCGTATGCCTTGAGACCAACGGTTCCTATCATATTCACGCCGTCGGCGGGGCTGTTCACGGCAATGACCGGAGAGGTCTCCGTAAGGCCGTAGCCCTCGAATATGCGAAGCTGCGCAGCGTTGAAGGTGCGGATGATGTCCGCACGGATGGATGAGCCGCCGCTCACCACTATCATATCGTGTCCGCCAAGGGCGTCCCTCCATTTCTTGTAAACGAGCTTGTCAAAAAGCCCGAGCTTGGCAAGGTAGAGGGGCTTGTGGTTATAGAAGTCGAAATTGTTGGCGAACTTCCAGGCCTTCTTGTATATGAAAGCCGCAACGCCTTTGAGGCCCTTGCCGGCGCCTTCCAGTTTGCCATACATCATTTCCAGAACGCGCGGAACGGCGCAGAAGCCGTCGCAGTGGGAATCCTTGATGTCGCGGGCAATGGTGGAGAGGCCTTCGGCATACCAGATGCTTATTCCAAGCTCCTGGAACTCATAGTTCATTGTACGCTCATAAACGTGGCAGAGGGGCAGGAAGCTGACCATCTTGTGTTGGTATCCCTTGACCTGGCGGATTGCGTGGCCGTGGGAGTTGGAAACCAGGTTGTAGTGGGACAGCATAACTCCCTTGGGGATTCCGGTGGTTCCGGAGGTGTAGATGATGGTTGCAAGGGAGTCCTTGCTGGTAGCAGCCTTCATCTCTTCCAGCTTGTCGTGGTACTTCTCCCTCAGGGTGCTTCCCTTCTCTATGATCTGGCCCAGGGTCCTGAGCGAAGGCTCAAAGGAATTGTCCTCTATCATCAGGATCTCCGGAGGGTTGTCCATAGAGGCAACTATGGGGGCTATCCTCTTGTATATGTTCTGGGTGCCCGCAAATATGTATTTGGCATCGCTGTGCTTGAAAATATGGCGGAATTCCTCGTCACTTGACGTGGGATAAACCGGCACGTGTACCATTCCGGCCATTACCAGGCCCATATCCAGGAAATTCCATTCCGGGCGGTTGGGGGTGATGGTGATCACCTTTGTCTCTTTCTCCAGTCCGGCATCCAGGATAGCGTATGCTATGTCGTGAGAGATGCGGTAATAGTCGTCAATGCTGTACTTGATCCATTCAGGACCTTTCCTGAGGGCAAGCATATCGTCCTTTGGAGGATAAGTCTTGAGGTTCTCCAGAAGGTCAAAGATTCGTGTTATTTCCATTATGCTTATAGATGATTATTTCTTGTTGTATTCCTCAAGGGCCTTGGCCAGGACTTCCATCGCCTTGCCCAGGTCTTCCTTGTTAAGGACGTATGCGAGGCGCACTTCCTGGCGGCCGTCCTCGGGATCCGTGTAGAAACCGGCCGCAGGGGCCATCATTATGGTCTGGCCTTCGTATGAGAAGTCCGTGAGGCACCAGGCGCAGAATTTTTCAGCATCGTCCACGGGGAGCTTGGCCATTGTATAGAAGGCTCCCATAGGGGTAGGAGCGAATACGCCGGGGATCTTGTTGAGCGCGTTCAGGAGGAAGTTGCGGCGGTCAAGGTACTCTTCGTAAACCTCGTCCATATACTCCTTGGGAGTGCTTAAGGAGGCCTCCGCTATCACCTGGCCCACGAGAGGCGGACTGAGGCGGGCCTGGCAGAATTTCATCACGGCCTCGCGCACCTGCTTGTTCTTGGTGATGAGGGCGCCTATACGGATTCCGCACTCTGAGTATCTCTTGGATACGGAATCGATCAGTATCACGTTGTTCTCTATGCCCTCCAGGTGGCAGGCGGAGATGTATGGCTGCTTGGTGTAGATGAACTCGCGGTAAACCTCGTCGGAAAGCAGGTAAAGGTCATATTTCTTTACAAGGTCGCGGATCTTGCGCATTTCCTGCTTTGTGTACAGGTATCCGGTGGGGTTGTTGGGGTTGCAGATGAGGATGGCCTTTGTACGGGGGGTGATCTGCTCCTCGAACTTCTCTACCGGAGGAAGGCGGAAACCGTTCTCTATGCTTGTCTTGACGGGTTTCACAACCGCTCCGCAGCTGATTGCGAACGCCATATAGTTTGCATAGGACGGATCCGTGACTATGATTTCGTCACCCGGGTCCATACAGGCCATATAGGCGAACATCACGGCCTCCGAGCCGCCTGTGGTTATGATTATCTCGTCCGGGCTGATGTCAATACCGTATTCCGCATAGTATGACACCAGCTTGGTCCTGAGGGCGTGGTATCCCTGGGACGGGCTGTAGTCAAGGATGTCCTTGTCAAGGTTCCTGATGGCCTCCAGGGCGCACGCCGGGGTCTTGATATCAGGCTGTCCAATGTTCAGATGGTAAACGTGAATGCCGTTGCGCTTTGCGGCATCGGCGTATTTTGCAAGTTTCCGTATAGGGGAACTTGGCATATTGCTGGCACGTTGAGAAATTTTCATAACCTGCGAATTTACTAAAAAATTTTTGTATATTTGCATTAACAAGCTTGCCCCGCTTCCCGTTGAACAGCGCGCTTAGGGCAAGCATTATTTTAAAAATATGAAACAGGTTTTCAAGGGGAAATTCCAGTCAACGGAAGAAATTCTCCAAATGCTTAAACGTCAGGGGCTTCTCATAGAAGATACTGAGCGCGCCTCCCTTATCTTGAGAAACGTCAGCTACACGCGGCTCAAGAGCTATATGATCCCCTTTATGGAGGACCGCAAATCCCACAAATTCAAATACGGAGCAACCTTTGAGCAGGTCTATGCCCTGTACGGTTTCGACCGCCGTCTGCGCGAGCTCATCTTCCACGAAATGGAAAAGGTGGAGATTTCCATCCGCACCCGCATGGCATTCGTGTCCGCCGGCAGCGACCACGGTTACTGGTACACCAACAAGAAGTATTTCCAGAACAACGCTATGCACAAGAGCATAATGTACCGTATCAAGGGAGAGATCAACCGTACTGACAATGACGGAATCAAGAACTTCCAGGAGAAATACTCCAACGAGTACCCTCCCTGCTGGCTGGCCCTGGAGGCCCTTTCAATGGGCACCCTTTCCACCATCTATTCAGAACTGAACCCCGGAAAACTGCGCCGCAGCATTGCGGAATTCTACGGAGTGTCGGACACGGTATTCATTTCCTGGCTGCACCACCTGGTTTACATCCGAAACACCTGCGCCCATCACAACCGCCTGTGGAACAAGACATTGAGCATAAGGCCTATGGTGCCCAACAAGCCGGACAAGTACTTCCCTCCCCTTACCGCGGAAGACACCGCCCACGTTTACGCCACGCTCTGTATGATAAAGTTCCTGCAGGACACGGTAAAGCCAACCAATACTTTCAGCGTCCGTCTCCAGACCCTGCTGGACAACTACCCCATAGTAGATCCGGCCAAGATGGGATTCCCCCAGAACTGGAGGGAGGACCCGCTATGGAAATACCCAACATTGTAAAATAATAATTCAACGATATGGTAAAGATCAATCTGGATGGCTGCAAGCCTTTCGTAAAAGCGGCAGAGTATGACAAATACGCCGCCAAGGCCCTCGAGGCCTTTGATACGCTGGTTGCCGGAAACGGAGCCGGAAACGACTTCCTTGGTTGGAAGACCCTGCCTACGGACACTCCTGAGAGCCTGATAGCAGACTGCGAGGCAGTCCGCGAAGACTGGAAGGCCCT
>JAGCYZ010000007.1 GCA_017960545.1 Bacteroidales bacterium | reverse complement strand
GATGCGGGAACGCTCAGCTTTATGCTTCCCTGAAGCGAGGCGTCGTCCTGTATGGAGATGCCGTCGAGAGTCAGGGTTGCAGTCTTGGGGGCCGCTTGGATCTGGAATGGGAACGCCTGGCATTGGTTTTCCTTGACATCCAGCACTTTCCCAATCTGGAACGAACCGGAATAGACGGTCCCTTCCTTGAGGGCGTCCGGGACGAACTCCACCAGAGTGGGGCTGAGCCACCGTTCGGTACCGGTAAGGTTGGGCTTGAAGTGGAACAAGCCCAGGGCCTGCTTCTCCATTGGAACAGGAGAGGCCAATTCAATGCGGATGGGGGTGCTTTCCTGGATTACGCCTCCGGTATAGGCGCTGACGTATTTTGCGAACGCCGGATCGAGCGAATCAGTATGTTTGGGGGCACAAGCCGTAAAAGCAATAATGGCAATCAATGCCGAATAAAGAAGTCTGCGCATAGTAATCGTTTTGCAATTGATACAAACTTACAAAAACCGTGGCTCAAATGGTACTATAATCCAACTGAGAGGTCTCCTATCTGGAGAGATCCGTTTTCGCCAAGTCTTAAAGGGGCCGTGAGTTCAGGCATATCATCGTACATAAGAGCCAGGCCGGTGGTGAATTTCACGCCCGGGGTTAGCTTTAAATACAGATTTCCGTCCTGGAGGAAATATGAAAGCTGCTCCCCGATCCAGACTGGGTCCTCCTGGTCTAACCCGCCCATATCGGTAATAGTGTTGGTGACGGAGAAAAGGGTCTTTCCGTTGTCAAAGATAGTGATATCGTTGCCTTTTACGCTGTAGCTCAAGCGGTTGCATAAGGCTGTCTGGATGGCGAAGGGGTCTATCTTGGTTTCCGTCAAAGCGGATCCGGTATCGTCGAAACGGAAGAGGTACGGTTTCTCAACGTGGATGCCGGTACCTTCTATCACTCCGCAGAACAGCCAGAGATGGCTGGCAGCGGCATCGTACTCCGCACGGGGATTCTTTCCGTGGTAGATATCGGGGAAATGAGTGGTTTTACCATTCTTGACTATATGGATGCCATAGCCTTCGGAGGGGATGTCCGGATTGCACCATACTAGACTCCATACGCTTACATCGTTCTCCTGGTCGTCCAGGATGCTCTCATAACGGTCAGCATAGGGAAGGGTCATTGCCAACTGGACTTTCTGAGGAGCCCGTTCTTCTTTCAGGGGACCTTCAATTGTGCCGCGAACCGGCTGGATTTCGTCTTTCCTGTTATTGCACGCCACTGCTAGCATAGCCGCCAGGGCGATGGCTATCTTGGTAATTGTTCTCATAGTGAATGTAAAAATACAGAATCTTGTTCAATAAAAGAATATCCCTCACGAGGGATTAGTCGCAGCAAGCTGCGCCTCTTCCCTTTCTCTCCGAGAACAAAGCAATACGCAAAAGGCAGCATCAGCTGCCGGCCGGGAGGGAGGAGCGATGCGACGACCGGGAGGCCAGGGGGTGTCGGGGGAGCGAAGCGCCCCCGTATCAAAGATCTACGCAAAAAGCCGATGCGACAGCACCGGCTTTTTTGCGGAGAGTGAGGGATTCGAACCCCCGGAGCCTTTCAGCTCAACAGTTTTCAAGACTGCCGCCATCGACCACTCGGCCAACTCTCCATCCCCGAAGGGATTGCAAAGATAGATAATTTAGCGATATCTGCAAAATTATTTACTGTCAGTCTTTGAACAGCATAGGAGCGAATTCCTTGAGGCAGCGGCGCCAGTTGAGCCACTCGTGGCCGGTGCCCATGGACTCGTAGAAGATGTGCTTTACGCCGTTCTTCTCCAGCACGTCGCGGAAATTGGTCACGGTGGAGTGCATCTGAGGAGATTCGTCGGAACCGGTGCTGATGAACAGCAACTTATACTGGTCGTTGAGGCTGGCGGGGTAGGCATCGGGGTTCTGGGCCATTCCGCTGCCGCTGAAGCCGCCAATGTAGGCGAAGAGCTCGGGATGGTTGAGGCCCACGCTCCAGGCGATGAATCCTCCCATCGAGAGGCCGGTGATAGCGCGGTGGTCGCGGTCGGCGATTGTGCGGTACTTGGAATCTATCATAGGGATGAGCTCCTGTGAGGCGAGCATATCAACTGAACTGAAGTTGAACATACTGCGAGGGCCGTCCGCCATCCTGGCGTTGGGAACCAGGGCTTCGCCCCTGTCCATTACCAGAAGCATTGGAACCGCTTCCTTGCCGGCGATCAGGTTGTCCATTATGTTGTCAGCCTTTCCCTGGATGGCCCATCCGGTCTCGTCCTCGCCGCCTCCGTGGTAGATGTATAGCACGGGATAGCGCTTGGAGGGGTTCTGGTCGTATTCTGCGGGAACGTAAACGTAGCAGGTCCTCCAGCTCTGGGTAAGGTCCGACCAGTAGCGCTGCATTCTGATCTCTCCGTGCGGAACGTCCTGGGGCAGGTAGAAATCCACACCCACTTCGGGTATTTCTATGGCGCTGCACATCATTCCCGTTCCGTAGAACAGCTGGCTGGAAGGGTCGGCGACCTTTACTCCGTCAACGATGAGCGAGTAATAGTGGAAGCCGGGAACCTGGGGCTCGCTGGTGACTTCCCAGATGCCGTCGGCATTCTTTGCCATAGGGTACTGCTTTCCAAGGTCGAGGATCACGGTCTCCGCCTCGGGGGCGTTCACCTGGAACACGACGCTCAGGTCCGGATTGATCTTGGGATACTCTTTGCCATTGACGTTGGTGCTTGCCGGCGTAGGCTCGGTGATGAGGCCTATGGGGGCTTTCTGCTCTTTTTGCTGGCAGGATGCTGCGGCCAGTAACATTGATGCCGCCGCTATGATTATGGTACGTGTCTTCATCGTTCAGTGGTTTATTTAAAGAGTTTCCTTGCAAACTGGTAAAGGCTCCTTCTCCAGGAAAGCCATTCGTGTGCGGTATCCGGGGAGCAGTAGTACTCGTTCTGGATGCCGTAGGAGAGCAGGGTGTTGTGCATTTCCTCAATGAGTCCGCCTTCCGCCTCTCCGGTGGTGCAGAACAGCAGGTGGTAGTCCCGGTTGAAGCCGTCAATGTTCATAAACACGCCGCTGAAGGCCTGCTGGAGCTGCTTCAGATCCCTGTAACCAGGATTGCGGGTATTGAATTCGCCAACTACCATTATGCCGCTGAATCCTGCCACCCAGGAGAAGAGGTTCCTGTTGCCAAGGCCCACGTCATAGGCCTGCTTGGCGCCCCAGGAGAGGCCTGCGATGGCGCGTGAGTCCCTGTCCGCAATGGTGCGGAAGCGGCTGTCAACGAAAGGAATGACATCTTCTACCATCATATTGGGGAAGGCGTCATATCCGGGCTCGCTGCCTGGCATTGAGGCTACGCCGGAGTTCATCACGATGATCATTGGCACTGCCTCGCCCTTGGCAATCATGTTGTCAAGGATTACATCGGCGAAGCCCTGGTAGATCCAGCCTGTCTCGTCCTCGCCGCCGCCGTGCTGAAGGTAGAGCACGGGGTAGCGCTTATTGGGATTCTGGTCGTACTCCGCCGGAGTATAGACGTACATCCTGCGGTATTCCTGGCATACTTTTGACCAGAACCTTATTGAGCGGACAGCACCTTGTGGCACGTCCTTCTTTGGGGTGTAGAAATCTGCGTCTTCCGGTTTTTCATTGACCTCCACGGCGCTGGCGTAGCGGCTCATTCCGTAGAAAGTGTAGGTGGCGGGATCGGCCGTGGCAAGTCCGCCCACGTTCAGTGAGTAATAGTGGAAGCCGGGAACCATTGGCTCCGTGGTGGCCGTCCAGACGCCGTTGCCGTCGTTCTTCATAGGGTATCTCTTGCCAAGGTCAAGGGTGATGGCCTTTGCCTGGGGCGCCCTGACCTGGACAGTGACTGAATTGTCCGCGTTTATCTGCGGAAAGTTGCCTCCGGCATTGTAGTCGGACGGGTGCTGAGCCCACGCCAGAGCCGGAATTGCAAGCGATAGGATTAAAAGGCTGATACGTTTCATATAACAAAATTACTTATTTTATTTTTCTTTGTGAATACATATCTTTGCATATTATATATACTGAACCTATGAAGAAATTAGCACTCGCTCTGACGGCGCTGGCAATGTCGCTCTGCGCCTTCGCCCAGGATTACAAAGTTCCTGTAACCAATATCAACCAGAACGGTTATCCACGCATCCTCGAGGACAACCGTGTCGAGTTCAGGCTTCGCGCAGGCCAGGCCTCAAGCGTCCAGGTGGACCTTGGCGGCAGGCGCTACGATATGGAGCGCACCCAGGATGGAATGTGGACGGTTACAACCGCACCCCAGGTTCCCGGTTACCATTACTATTCCCTGATTATCAACGGCGCTTCAGTTGCGGATCCCGCAAGCCGTTCCTTCTACGGAACCAGCCGCTGGGCCAGCGCCATAGAGATTCCTGAGGAGGGTATGGATGTCTTTGAAATCCAGAACGTTCCCCACGGACAGGTGCGCGAGTTGAACTACTACTCCAACTATACCAAGAGCTGGCGTCCCCTCAGGGTTTACACCCCGGCCAGCTATGAGAAAGGCAATAAGAAATATCCGGTAGTCTATATCCACCACGGAGGCGGAGAGGATTACCGCGGATGGATAGAGCAGGGACGCACCAACATCATCCTTGACAACCTCATTGCCGCAGGCAAGGCTGTGGAGATGATAGTGGTAAGCGTTGACAGCAACGTTCCTTCCGGAGGCGGCGGTGGCTATTCTCCCGGCGGAATGACCGGTTACAGGGAGGAACTCCTGAACAATATCATTCCTTTCATAGAGAAGACTTTCCGCGTAAAGAAAGGACCAGAGAACCGTGCTATGTGCGGACTCTCCATGGGCGGCGGCCAGTCATTCCAGATCGGTCTCAATGAGCCAGGCGTGTTTGCGAACGTTGCTTCATTCTCAAGCGGTATGTTCGGCGGAATTAACGGTGCCGCTGACGTTGACCTTGAGGCTTATGTGCCGGGAATACTCACCAACCCTGCAAAATTCAATCAGGAGCATAAGGTGTTCTACCTCTCCTGCGGAGAGCAGGACCCCCGTATCAACTACACCCGCGCAACTGCCGCAAAACTCCAGGAGGCCGGCGTGAACGTAAGGTTCAACTCCTTCCCGGGAGACCACGAGTGGCAGGTATGGCGCAAGTCCTTCCACGAGTTCTCACAGATGCTTTTCAAGAAATAAAACCCTGACCATATGAAGAAGTTTTTCCGAATCCTTGCTGCGGCGCTCTGTGTCTGCGCCTGCACTACAGCAACCCCCACCAAGCAGCAGGAAGGCCCTTACGGGGACTTCCGCGACTGGGCTCCCACCCCGCCGATGGGATGGAACAGCTGGGACTGCTACGGCCCCACCGTGGTTGAATCAGAAGTTAAGGCAGCCGCAGACTATATGGCCGAGAACATGGCCGAATACGGCTGGGAATACGTGGTAGTTGACATCCGCTGGTTTGTCCAGAACGACAAGGCCGGCGGCTACAACCAGACAGACCCTATCTACGAGATGGACGAATGGGGACGCTACACTCCCGCAGTCAACCGTTTCCCTTCCGCCGCCAACGGCGCAGGTTTCAAGCCCCTGGCAGATTACGTGCACTCCAAGGGCCTCAAGTTCGGTATCCATATAATGCGTGGTATTCCGCGCATAGCAGTTGATGCCAAGACCCCCGTCAAGGGTACAAACGGCATCACCGCGGACCAGATCTACAACGAAGTGCAGCTCTGCCGCTGGCTGCGTGACAACTATACCGTGGACGCCACAAAGCAGGGAGCCCAGGAGTATTACAACTCCCTTTTCGAGCTCTACGCATCCTGGGGAGTGGATTTCATAAAGATTGACGACCTCTCCTCTCCTTATCATCTGGACGAGATCGAGCTCATCCGCAACGCCATAGACAAGTGCGGACGCCCCATCGTGCTCAGCACGTCTCCGGGCGCTACTCCTCCCGCCCAGGCCGAGCACGTCAGCACCCACGCCAATATGTGGCGTATGGTTAACGACGTGTGGGATATCTGGAGGGATGTCACCAACCTTATGAGGGTTGCACAGGACTGGTATCCGTACATCAAGCAGGGCACCTGGCCGGACTGCGACATGATCCCTCTGGGACACCTGGCAATCCGCGGCGAGCGCGGAGTTGACCGCATGACCCTGTTGAGCAAAGACGAGCAGTACTCCCTGATGACATTCTTCTGCATCCTGCGCTCACCTCTGATGTTCGGCGGGGACCTTCCTACAATGGATCCTTTCACCCTGTCGCTGCTCACCAACAAGGCCGTGCTCAAGATGCACGCCGAGAGCGATGACGTACGTCAGGTATATCGTGACAACAAACAGTTAGTAGTGCGCTCCAAGAATCCCGGAACAGGGGAGACCTATGTGGCCCTGTTCAACACTTCTGAGGAGCAGAGGACGGTTGAAGCCTGCCTGCTGGACCTTGGCATTACCAAGAAGTCCGTCAGCGCCGTCAATATGTGGACAGGCGAAAGCGCCGGCAAGTGCAAGGGTGTGGTATCCGCAACCCTGGCGCCGCACGCCTGTGTACTCTATAGCCTTAAATAAATGCAAGAAATAAGGAATATAGCTCTGATCGCCCACGTGGATCACGGCAAGACCACTATGGTGGACAGGATGATCTACCAGGCCAACCTGGTACGCCAGCCTGAGAACCTTGGCCAGTTGATCCTCGATTCCAACGACCTTGAAAGGGAAAGGGGAATCACCATTCTAGCAAAGAATGTATCCGTAATATATAAGGGCGTAAAAATCAATATCATAGACACTCCGGGCCATAGCGACTTTGGAGGAGAGGTGGAGCGGGTACTCAATATGGCGGACGGAGTCCTGCTGCTGGTGGATGCCTTTGAAGGCTGCATGCCGCAGACCCGTTTCGTCCTGCAGAAGGCTCTCCAGATGGGCAAGAAACCCATTGTTGTGATTAACAAGGTGGACAAGCCCAACTGCCGCCCGGACGATGTACAGGAAGAGGTCTTCGACCTTATGTTCAACCTTAACGCCACGGAGGACCAGCTGGACTTCGTGACCATCTTCGGAAGCGCAAAGCAGGGCTGGATGTCCCGCGACTGGCGGCAGCCGTCGGGCGACATCACGCCCCTGCTGGACGCCATCCTGGAGGTGATTCCCGCACCGGAGGTGCGCGAAGGCACTCCCCAGATGCTCATATCCTCGCTGGAGTACTCCCCGTACGTAGGGCGTATCGCGGTGGGAAGGGTGACGCGCGGATCCCTTAAGGCCGGCCAGCAGATAAGCCTCTGCAAGCGGTACGACATTATCCAGAAGCAGAAGATCAAGCAGCTGATGGTGTTCGACGGCCTGGGCAAGACCAATGTGGAATCAGTCCAGTGCGGAGACATCTGCGCGGTTGTGGGCATTGACGGCTTTGAAATTGGCGACACCATAGCGGACTTCGAGAATCCGGAGGCATTGCCGCCAATCTCGGTGGACGAGCCCACTATGAGCATGCTCTTCACCATAAACAACTCCCCGTTCTTTGGCAAGGACGGCAAGTTTGTGACTTCCCGCCACCTCAAGGACAGGCTGGACCGCGAATTGGAAAAGAACCTAGCCCTGAGGGTGAAACCGGGACTTGGAGCCGATTCGTTCGTGGTTTACGGCCGCGGCGTGCTGCACCTTTCGGTTCTCATAGAGACAATGAGGCGCGAGGGCTTCGAGCTTCAGGTGGGCCAGCCCAAGGTGCTTGACAAGACCATCAACGGCCAGAGGTGCGAGCCTATAGAGGAGCTTTCAATTGAGGTGCCGGAGGAATTCGTAGGCGCCGCAATCGAGATATCCACCCGCCGCAAAGGCGCATTGGTACATATGGAGCCGCGCGGAGACAGGACCCTGCTGGAGTTCGAGATCCCTACGCGAGGCCTTATGGGACTGCGCTCCAACCTGCTCACCGCTACGCAGGGTGAGGCGGTCGTTGCGCATCGTTATAAGGAGTATCAGCCTTTCAAGGGCGAGATCGAGCGCCGCAACAATGGCTCCCTTGTCTCACTGGAAACGGGCGAGGCCATCGCTTATTCAATGAATAAGCTTCTGGACCGCGGCCGCTTCTTCGTGGAGCCGGGAGAGGAGATTTACGGAGGCCAGGTAGTGGGAGAGCACACCAGGGAGAGGGACCTGAACATCAATATCTGCAAGACAAAGAAGCTCACCAACGTGAGGGCTTCGGGTTCGGACGAGAAGATACTCCTGCCCCCTGCAATAAAGTTTTCCTTGGAAGAGGCCCTGGAGTATATCCAGGACGATGAGATGGTGGAAATCACCCCTCACCATATGAGAATCCGCAAAATTTTGCT